>NZ_JBHYMS010000002.1:0-249865 GCF_042743185.1 Inquilinus sp. NPDC058860
AACCCCCTCCCCCTGCCCCCTCCCGCAAGGGGAGGGGGAGGATAAAAGTCCATATCGGAAGGGCCCGGGCCGTTCCGAAAAGACCCCGCAAACAAGAGAGGCAACAGAGTTGGCAAGGTCCCGCCCGCCCCTCCCGGGAAGCCATGGATCTTCGGCCGGCCCTCCGCCGCTACCGCTTCCGCTTGTCCGACTCCAGGCTCTTCCGAAGCGCGGCCATCAGGTCGATGACCTTGCCGGTTTCGTCCTCGGTCCTGGGCTTCGGCGCCTCGACCTTCCGGCCCTTCTTCTTGCGGGCGATGATCTTCTGCAGCGAGGCCTGGACGCGGTCGCCGAGCAGATCCTCGCTCCAGTCGGTCTTCCGCTCCTTGATCACCGACAGGGCCAGCTTCATCGCGTCCTTCGGCGGCTCGGCCGGCCCGATGCCGGCGAAGGCCTCCGTCTCGTCCCGCACCTCGTCGGCCTGGCGCAGGGTCCAGACCACCATGCCCTTGCCGCGCGGCTCGATCATGATCGGCCGCTCGCGGCGGTACAGCACCAGCTTCGACAGGCCGACGGTCCCGGTCGCGGCCATCGCCTCGCGGATCACGCTGAACGCCTCCTCGCCGACCGGCTCGCTCGGCGCCAGGTAGTGCGGCCGGTCGCGCCAGACCAGGCCGACCTCGGCCCGCGGGACGAAGCGGCCGATATCGATCGTCCGCGTGGTCTCCAGCGCGACGGCGGAGAACTCCTCATCGGTCAGGATGACGTAGTCGTCCTCGCCGACCGGATAGCCGCGCATCTGGTCGTCATCCGCCACGGGCTTGCCGGAGACGGAATCGACATACTGGCTGACGACGCGGTTGCCGGTCGCCTCGTTGAGGGTGTGGAAACGCACCCGCTCCGCCTGGGTGACGGCCGGCGTCATCTCCACCGGGCAGGTCACCAGGCTGAGCTTGAGATAGCCGGACCAGAAGCTGCGGGCCGCCATCGGCCGCCTCCGCGACGGTGTCTCCTGCGGAAGAAAGCGCCGCGGGCGGCCGGCGGTTCCCCGCCGGCCCGCCGCCTTACTTGGCCGCCGCCTTCCGGCCCCGGCCCGACTTCGCGGCCGGCGCCGGCGCGGGCGCCGGCGGCTCCGCCACGCGGCGGGTGCCGAGGCCGATGCTCTTCGCCAGCGAGCTGCGCTGCTTGGCGTAGTTCGGCGCCACCATCGGATAGTCGGCCGGCAGGCCCCAGCGCTCGCGGTACGCGTCCGGCGTCATGCTGTAGGCCGCCTGCAGATGCCGCTTCAGCATCTTCAGCTTCTTGCCGTCCTCGAGGCAGACGATGTAGTCGGGCGTCACCGACTTGCGGATCGGCACCGCCGGCTCCGGCCGGGTCGGCGCCGGCGCCGACGGCTTGCCGAGGCCGGTCAGGGCGCCGTAGACCTGCTCGATCAGCGCCGGCAGATCGTTCGGCGCGACGCTGTTGTGCGAGACATGAGCGGCCACGATCTGAACGGTGTGCTTGCGCAGCCCATCTGTCGAAGTCGGCTTCAAATCGTCAGCGGTGTCCGCACCCATCAAATCTCTCCTGTGAATGGATCGGACATAGATATCGCATTCCAGCGACAGGTCCAGACTTATTTGAACAAGTCGAGATGATCCGTCTCCAAAGACTTTCCATAGAATGCTTTGCGACCCATGATCGGGGCAGAGCTGCGACGCCATGGCCTGGGCAGGCGGGCTGGCCGCGGCGGGAAACCCGGCTAAAATCGCTCCGGCTCGCTCGACACGACAGGACCCCCGATCGATGGCGCAGCACGGTCCATTCCCAGGCTTCCGGCGCACCGCCGCCCTCGCCGCCGCGGCCCTGCTCGGCCTCCTGTCCGCGGCCCGGGCGGAACCGGCCTTCATCGATCCCTGGCCGGCGGTCGGCGACGCCGCCGGACGGATCGTGGCGGTGCCGAGCCACAGCCCCTTCGTCCCGTCCGAGATCGGGCCCGAGGCCCCGACGACCCCGGCGCGCGTCACCTACTACCCGCCCGCCGGCGCCGACGCCGCGCGCAGGGCGCCGGCGGTGGTGCTGCTGCACGGCGCCGCCGGCGTCGACGAGCATCGCGAGCCGACCTATGCCAGGCAGCTGGCGGCGATGGGCATCGGCGCCGCGGTGGTCGACGTGTTCGGCGCCCGCCGCGACATGGCCACCAGCTTCACCGACCGGGTGATCCGGATCACCGAAACCATGGCCCTGGCCGACGCCTATGCCACCCTGGCCTGGCTGAAGGCGCGGCCGGAGATCGACGGCGGCCGGGTGGCCGTGTGGGGCTTCTCCTACGGCGCCATGGCCAGCATCGTCGCCGCCAATGCCGCGGTCGCCGACCGTTTCGCGGCGCTGTACGAGCTGGGCGACACGCGCTTCGCCGCCCATGTCGCCTTCTACGGCCCCTGCATCATCGATTTCGAGGAGCCGCGCACCACGGGGGCGCCCGTGCTGATGGCCTGGGGCGACCGCGACGCCATCATGGACCCGGCGCGCTGCCAGGCCACCGCGACGGCGCTGCGCCAGGGCGGGTCGCAGGTCCGGACCATCGTCTATCCCGGCGCCGTGCACCAATGGGACGGCGGCCGGCCCGGGCCGCGGCCGATCGGCCGGCTGCTGAACGGCTGCGACTTCGAGGTCGAGCGCGACCTGACGGTGCGCGACGGCAATCTCGGCATCGCCATGGGCGGCTCCTTCACCCGCAAGCTGATCCTGGCCAACTGCGTCGGCAGCGAGGGCTATCTGATCGGCCGCGACGACGCCGTGCGGGCCCGGTCGGACCGCGATGTGGCCGCCTTCCTGTCGGCCGCCTTCGGCCTGGCAGAACGCAGCTGACCCATGCCCGCTCTCCATAGGCTGATCACCGCAATGGCCCTGCTGGTGCCGGCACTGCGCGCTTTGGTGCCGCGGCCGGTGTCGGCGGCCGAGCGGCTGGCCGCCTTCCCGACCGCCGGCCTGCCGCTGTCGCGTCCGGTCGACATCCGCTGGAACGCCTATCAGATCCCCTTCGTCGAGGCCGAGACCGACGGCGACCTGGCGGTGGCGCTGGGGCTGGTCCACGCCCATCTCCGCGGCGGCCAGATCGCGCTGATGAAGCGGGTGGCCCAGGGCCGGCTGTC
This sequence comes from Inquilinus sp. NPDC058860, assembly GCF_042743185.1. Lineage (NCBI taxonomy): Bacteria > Pseudomonadati > Pseudomonadota > Alphaproteobacteria > Rhodospirillales > Rhodospirillaceae > Inquilinus > Inquilinus sp. NPDC058860. The sequence goes on from NZ_JBHYMS010000002.1 coordinate 3,117, forward strand.
GGAGATCGCCGGGCCGGTGGCGCGCGACATCGACCACGCGCTGCGCATCCTCGATTACGGCCATGCCGCCGATACCGTGATCGACCGCATGCCGGAGGACAGCCGCGCCTTCGCCGAGGCCTTCGTCACCGGCGTCAACGCCTATCACGCGCTGGAGCGGGCGCCGCCACCGGAATTCGCCCTGCTGGGGCTGCGGCACGAGCCCTACACGCTGCGCGATATGTGGACGATCGGCCGGCTGGCCGGCAGCGACATCAACTGGGTGGCCTATTTCGGCCTGCTGCGCGAGCGCGGCACACCGGGCTTCGCCGAGGCCTGGGCCCGCACCCTGAAGGCCGGTGCCAACGCCGTCACCAGCTTCGCCTCCGACGGCCAGCAGGCGGCGCTGGCGACGCTGCTGACCGCGACCGGCCGCAGCGGCAGCAACAGCGTCGCCGTGGCCGCCGCGCGCAGCGCCACCGGCGGGGCGATGATCGCCAGCGACCCGCATCTGTCGCTGTCGCTGCCCAATCTTTGGCTCGTCGCCGGCATGCGCTCGCCCGGCTATCACATGGCCGGGCTGATGGTGCCGGGCATGCCCTTCGTCGCCGTCGGCCGCAGCCCGCACCTCGCCTGGGGCGGCACCAACATGCGGGCGGCGTCGAGCGACCTGTACGACGTCAAGGCGCTGCCGGCGGCGGAGATCGAGGCCCGCGAGACAGTGATCCGCACCCGGTTCTGGCGCCGCGCCCGGCGCCAGGTCCGGCGCACCCGCTTCGGCCCGATCGTCAGCGACGCCAAGGTCACGCGCAGCCGGCCGGGCGACACCATCGCCCTGCGCTGGATCGGGCATGAGGCGACCGACGAGGTCACCGCGCTGCTGCGCGCCAGCCGCGCCACCACGCCGGAGGCGTTCCGCGCCGCCTTCGCCGGCTTCGGCGTCTCGGCCCAGAACATGCTGGTGGCCGGGGCGGACGGGCGGATCGGCCAGATCATGGCCGCGACCCTGCCGGTGCGCCGCCGCTTCCCGCCGGCCGACCCGGTGCTGGATGCCGGCGACCCGGACACCCATTGGCACGGCCTGGTCGACGCCCCGGCCCTGCCCTGGACCGCCGACCCGCCGGATGGCGTGCTGGCCACCGCCAACAACCGGCCGACCGACACCGCCCTGCCGGTCGGCTTCTTCTTCTCCGCCGACGAGCGGGTGCGGCGCCTCTACGCGCTGCTCGGCGCCAAGGACCGGCTGGCGCCCGAGGACCTCGTCGCGCTGCAGGCCGACACCGTGTCGCCGGATTCCGCCGCCCTGGCCCGGCACCTGGCCGAGGCGATCCGGGAGGCGGGGATCGGGGCCGAGCATGCCGCCTTCCTCGACCGCCTGGCCGGCTGGGACGGCGACTACGCCACGGATTCGGCGGCGGCGCCGGCCTTCGAGGCGCTGCTGCATCATCTGGTGCCGCGGGTCTATGGCGCCGAGACCACCGAGGCCATGCCGCGGCTGATGGCGCAGTGGAACGCGATCGCCGCCTTTCTGGCCGACGACCTGGCGGCGCTGGCGCCGGAGCGGCGCCGGCGGGTGCTGGCCGAGGCGGTCGGCCTGGCCGCGATCGACGCCGCCCCGATCCCGAGCTGGGGCGAGATGCACCGGATGCGGGTGGCGCATATCCTGGCCAACCTGCCGGTGATCGGGCGCTTCTTCGTTCTCGGCGAATACCCGACCGGCGGGTCGCGCGAGACGCCGATGAAGACAGCGCACGGGCTGGTGCGCGGCCGGCACGCCGCCACCTACGGCTCGATGGCCCGGCATGTCGCCGACATGTCCGACCCCGATGCCAGCTGGGTCACGCTGTTCGGCGGCCAGGACGGCTGGCTGGGCAGCGAGGGCCTGACCGACCAGATCCCGCTGTGGCGCGAGCGCCGGTCGATCCGCCTGCCGCTGCGGCCCGAGACGGTGGCGCGGGAGTTCCCGACCCTCATCCGCCTGTCGCCGAGATGAACCCCCATTCCCCCCACCCCTTGCGCCCTGCGTCGCCTTGCGGTGAGTCGAATGAGGGGGCGGGCCGCGAAGGGCGTATCAGGTCATACGGTCGAGCGGCCCGCCCCCGCAGGCGGCCGCCGCAAGGCGACCCTCCGGGCCATCGCCACAGACCGGCATGGTGCGTCGAACGGCTTGCGCGATGTACCACATCGCGCTGCGCCACTCTCCTGCCCTGCCGGTCTGTGGCGATGGCGCAGGGTACAAGGGGTGGAGGGAATGGGGGTTGATGCCACCCCGGCCTTCCGGCTGGCGGCGGCGCTGCGGCGCCGGCGGCTGCGGCGGCTGGACCCGGTCGAGAGCCAGCGCCGCACCCTGCTGCGGCTGCTGCGCCGCGCCGCCGGCACCCGCTTCGGCCGCGACCATGGCTTCGATCGCATCGCCGACGTCGCGGCCTTCCAGGCGGCGGTGCCGCTGCGCCGCTACGAGGAGATGTGGCGCGACTACTGGCAGCCGGCCTTCCCGGTGCTGCGCGACGTGTCCTGGCCCGGGCCGATCCCCTTCCTCGCCGTCACCTCCGGCACCACCAGCGGCCGCAGCAAGTACATCCCGGTCAGCGACGCGATGCGCCGGTCGAATGTCCGCGCCGCTTTCGACCTGATCGCCTGGCACCTCGGCGCCCGGCCGCAGAGCCGGATGTTCGGCGGCCGCAGCCTGATGCTGGGCGGCAGCACCGCCCTGACCGAGGAGGCGCCGGGGGTGCTGAGCGGCGACCTGAGCGGCATCGCCGCGCGCACCTTGCCGCCCTGGGCCCGGCCCTTCGTCTTCCCGGGGCCGGATCTCGCCTTGCTGACCGACTGGGAGGAGAAGCTGGACCGCATCGCCCGCGGATCGCTGAATCTCCCGGTCCGCAGCGTCACCGGCACCACCAGCTGGCTGCTGATCTTCCTGGAGCGGGTGCGCGAGCTGCGCCGCGCCCGCGGCGACGCGCCGGACCCGCCCTATCCCTCGCTCGACCTGCTGGTGCCGGGCGGTGTCGCCCTGGCGCCCTACCGCCCGCGGCTGGAGCGGCTGATCGCCGGCACCGCGGCCGAGATCCGCGAGGGCTATGCCGCCAGCGAGGGCTTCATCGCGGTGCAGGACGCCGGGCCGGAGGACGGGCTGCGGCTCTGCCTCGACCATGGGCTGTTCCTGGAGTTCGTGCCGGTGGAGGAGCTGGGTTCGCCCCGGCCGACCCGGCACTGGATCGCGACCGCCGAGCCGGGGGTGAACTACGCCATCGTCCTGACCAGCTGCGCCGGCGCCTGGGCCTATGTGCTGGGCGACACGGTGCGGCTGGTCGGGCGCGACCCGCCCCGCGTGCTGATCACCGGCCGCACCAGCTACGGCCTGTCGGCCTTCGGCGAGCACCTGATCGCGGAGGAGGTGGAGCGCGCCGCCGCCGACGCCGCCGCCGCGATCGGTGCCGACATCGCCGATTTCGCGGTGATGGCGGTGTTCCCGGACGAGGCCGCGCCGGTCGGCCGCCACCGCTGGTTCGTCGAATTCGCCGCGACACCCGACGACGCCGCGATCGCCCGCTTCGCCGCCACCCTCGATGCCCGGCTGTCGGCCCTGAACGACGACTATGCCGCCCACCGCGCCGGCGGCACCGGCATGGGCCCGCCGGAGGTGATGGCGGTGCCGCCCGGCCGCTTCGCCGCCTGGATGAAGGCGCGCGGCCGGCTGGGCGGTCAGAACAAGGTGCCGCGGCTGATCGCCGATCCCGGGCTGGCGGCCGAGCTGGCGGCGTTCATGTCCGGCTCATGATGACCCGCCCTGTCCATCAGCGTCGGGTCGTCGTTGCGCACGGCGTTGACCCGGACCGAGACCGGATAGGCCTCGACCGGCAGGTCGGCGGGTGGCGCCAGCAGGGCCTGCAGCTGCGCCGGCGATGCCGCGGTCTCGCCGAGCCAGGCCGGCCACTGCTCCGGCTCCAGCATCACCGGCATGCGGTGGTGGATCGGCCGCAGCCGCTCGACCGCATCGGCGGTGACGATGGTGAAGGTGCGGGTCCACTCGCCGGACTGCGGATCCTTCCAGCCCTCCCACAGCCCGGCGAAGACCATCGGCCTTCCGTCCAGCCGGCGGACGAAATGCGGCGTCCGGTCCGGCGCCCATTCGTAGAAGCCGTCGGCCGGGATCAGGCAGCGCCGGGCTTGGAAGGCCCTGGCGAAGCTGCGCCGCTCGGCCAGGGTTTCGGACCGGGCGTTGATCAGCTTGGCGCCGCCCTTCAGGTCCTTCTCCCCGTTCGGCACCAGGCCCCAGCGCAGCAGGTCGATCGCCCGCCGCCAGGTCCCTGGATTGAACCGGACCACCGCGAGATCCTGGGTCGGCGCCGCGTTGTAGCGGGCCGGGACGTTCGGGACCGGGCCGTCGGAGCCGAAGGTCTCGACCAGCGCCTCCGGCGGCAGCTTCTGGACGAATCGCCCGCACATGGCTCAGGCCGGCACCGGCAGGACATAGGGCCCGAGCAGCAGGCCGAACAGCAGCATCAGCACCACCAGCGTCACCAGCGTCAGGCCGAAATGGGCGCCGCGCTGCTCCTGCGGCACGCGCAGCACCAGGCCGGTGCCGCGATAGAGGATCGTCAGGGCGTAGCCGATCGCCAGCAGCACCAGCAGCACGGCGGCCGGGCCCGACATCAGCAGCTGCACGCCGGGGCCCAGCATCTCGGCGACATAGACCGGCGTCATCGCCAGCGCCACCAGGACGAAGGCGGCATCGAAGCTGGCCGGCGCGCCGAACATCCCGGCATAGAAGCGGATCACGGCGGCCATGACGAACAGCCCGGCCAGATTCACCGCCACCCGCACGGCCAGGAACAGCACCAGCAGGCCGACCGGCGTTTCCACGTCGGAGACCGAGAGCAGCAGCGCCAGCAGCAGGAAGGCGCCGATCGAGGTCAGGATCAGCACCGGCAGCACATGCTCGCGCACCACCACGCGCCAGCCCGGCGCCGGCACGCCATGGCCGGCCAGCGTGGCGTCGGGTTCGAACAGCATGCCGCGCACGCGGCCCACCACTGCGGCGAGATCCAAAACCGTCTCCAGCACATCGTCGCGGCCGCTCAGGACCGGCCCCCTAGCACAGGGATATGGCCCTGGCCGCGAAACGCATGCAACCCCGCGCCTTGCAAGGCCGGGCCGCGCATGCCATGGCTGCCACCATGAAGCGGCAGATGCGACGGAGCAAGCCCGCGGCCCCTGGGCCGCGGCGGGAGATCGAGCTGGTGATCGAGCGCCTGGGCGGCGGCGGCGACGGCATCGGCATGGTCGACGGCGATCGCGTCTACGTGCCCTTCGCGGCGCCGGGCGACCGGGTGCGTGCCCGGCTGGGCCGGCCGGAGGGGCAGGCTTATCGCGGCGAGTTCATCGAGCTGGTGCAGCCCGGTCCGAATCACCGCGAGCCGCCCTGCCCGCATTTCGGCCCCTGCGGCGGCTGCCAGGTGCAGCATCTGGCGCCGCCGGTCTACACCGACTGGAAGCGCGGCCTGCTGGCCGGCGCCCTGGCCCGCAATGGGCTGGAGACCGAGGTGGACGCCCTGGTCGAGACCCCGCCGCGCAGCCGCCGCCGGGCCGGCCTGGCGGCCCGGCGCGGCCGGTCGGGCGTGTTCCTGGGCTTCAACGAGGCGGGGTCGAGCCGGATCATCGACCTGACCGACTGCGTGGTGCTGCGGCCGGAGATCACCGCCCTGCTGCCGCCGCTGCGCGCGGTGCTGGCCGCGATCCTGCCGGAGAACGGCGGCGCCGACGTCGCCGTCACCCTGCTGGACGACGGCATCGACCTGGTGCTTGTCGCCGAGACGGCGCTGGACCTGGAACGGCGGGAGCGGCTGGCCGAATTCGCCGCGGCGCAGGACCTGGCGCGGCTGTCCTGGCGCGGCACCGGCGGCTTCACCGACCCGGTGGCGCATCGCCGGGCCGGGGTGGTGCATTTCGACGGCGTGCCGGTGGCGGTGCCGCCCGGCGGCTTCCTGCAGGCCAGCGCCGAGGGCGAGGCCGCGCTGACCCGGCTGGTGCGCGACGGCGTCGGCCCGGCGAAGCGGATCGCCGACCTGTTCTGCGGCGCCGGCACCTTCGCCCTGCCGCTGGCCCGCGCCGCCCAGGTGACGGCGATCGATGGCGAGGCCGCTTCGGTCGAGGCGCTGGCGACCGCGGCCCGGCGCGGCGGAAGGGGCGAGCGGATCACGGCGCAGCGCCGCGACCTGTTCCGACAGCCGCTGACCGCGGCGGAGCTGCGCGGCTTCGACGCGGTGGTGTTCGACCCGCCGCGGGCCGGCGCGCGCGACCAGGCCCAGGCCCTGGCGGCCTCGAGCGTGCCGGTGGTGGTCGCCGTCTCCTGCAACCCGTCCAGCCTGGCGCGCGACGCCCGGACCCTGGTCGATGGCGGCTATCGGCTGGAGCGCGCGACGCCGGTCGACCAGTTCCTGTGGTCGCCGCATCTCGAGGCGGTGGCGGTGTTTCGACGATAGCGGTCGTGTTGGGTTCGCATCCGCGAACCCAACCGGCGCTGATCAGCCGATCAGGCTGCGCAGCGGCACCAGGGGACGGGGGCCGACATGGCTGATCACCTCGGCGGCGGCGATGCTGCCGATGCGGCCGCTCTCGGCCAGGCCGAGCCCGCGGGTGAAGCCGTAGAGGAAGCCGGAGGCGTAGAGGTCGCCGGCGCCGGTGGTGTCGACCAGCTGGGCCAGCGGCGCGGCCTCGACCACATGGGTCTCGCCGTCGGTCAGGATCACCGAGCCCCTCTCGCTGCGGGTGATCGCCGCGACCTCGCAGCGGCCGCGCACCGCGGCGACGGCGGCGTCGAAGTCCGTCACCTGGTACAGCGCCTTGATCTCCGCCTCGTTGGCGAACAGCACGTCGACATGGCTGTCGATCAGCGACAGGAAGCTGTCGCGGTGCCGTTCGACGCAGAAGCTGTCCGACAGGGTCAGCGAGACCTTGCGGCCGGCCGAATGCGCGACCTGCGCGGCCTTGATGAAGGCCTCCTTCGCCGTCGGCCGGTCCCACAGATAGCCTTCGAGATAGGTCACCTGCGAGCCGGAGATCACCGCCTCGTCGACATCGTCGGGCGTCAGCTCGACGCAGGCGCCGAGATAGGTGTTCATCGTGCGCTGCGCGTCCGGCGTGACGATGATCAGGCTGCGCGCGGTCGGCGGCGTGCCCGGCACCGCGGGATCGAGCGGCCGGGAGTCGAAGTCGACGCCGACGGCGCGGATGTCGTGGCGGTAGACGGCGCCGAGCTGGTCGGCCGTCACCTTGCCGATGAAGGCGGCATTGCCGCCCAGCGAGGCCAGCCCCGCCGCGGTGTTGCCGGCGGAGCCGCCCGAGGCCTCGAGTCCGGGCCCCATGGCGGCGTAGAGCGCCTCGGCCCGCTCCGCATCGATCAGCGTCATCGCCCCCTTCACCAGGCCGTGCCGGGTGATGAAGGCCTCGTCGTTCTTGGTGATGACATCGACGATGGCGTTGCCGATGCAGGTGGCGTCGTAGCGGGCGCTCATGGGTCTCGCTGGTTGCGGCCGAGGATGCGACCCGCAAGGGGTCCCCGACCCTCTAGGCTGCGGCCGCCCCCGAGTCAACCGGAGCCGCCGAGGCGTGCGCCGGCGCGGCGGGGTGCGGGAGGCCGTAGCGTTCCGCGATCCGGTCGATCCACAGCCCCGGCGTTCCGTGCGGCCGCTCATGCGGAGCGAAGGGCGTGATCACGGCGTCGAGCCGCGCCATCGCCGCCGTCACCTGCTCCGCCTCGGCCGGGCTCAGCGCCGGCTTGCCGCCGTCCTCGGTCAGGGCGCGGATGCGGCTGCGCTCGACCAGCTTGGTGACCAGGTGAAAACCGTCGAAGCGGCGCAGGCAGACGGCATAGGCGCCGCCGAGCCAGTTCTCCTCCCAGATCTCGTCGAGAGCCTTGGCGAAGGCGGGCTCGTCGATCGCACCGGCGGCGTCGAACAGCTCGGTCCAGCCATGGACGCGGCCTTCGGAGGCGAGCAGCGCCCGGCGGAAATCAGTCGTGAAGTCCTGTCGCAGCCGCCGGGCCAGCTCCGGCAACGGCAGGGCCGGCTCCGCGGCGCGGCGGGCCCACGGCAGCACCGCGGCGCCGAGCCATTCCTCCGGCTGCGGCGCCAGCGCCTCGCTGCGGATCGCGCTGCGCACAGCCAGGGACGAGCCGAGGACATAGGTCGGCCCCGGCAGGCAGCGGGCGGCGATCAGCTCACGCAACCGCCCCTCCATCAGCCCGGCGGCCTGCGCCAGCGCGGAGGGTGTCAGGCAGTGGCGGCGGACATAGTCGAGAATCGCGAAGATGTCGGTCATGGTCGGGTCTCCCAATCGGTCGCCCCACTGCACATCCGCATCCGCCCCTTGACCAGCGCTAATAAATCGACCACCATCGAAGTATGAAGGAAGGGCTTGATCTGGCGAGCTTATCGTCCCTGATCGGCGATCCGAGCCGGGCGCTGATCCTGTCGGCCCTGTTCGGCGGCGAGGCGCTGCCGGCGGGCGAGCTGGCGTTCCGCGCCCGGGTCACGCCGCAGACGGCCTCGAGCCATCTGGCGAAGCTGACCGAGGCCGGGCTGGTCGCCGTCGAGCGCATGGGGCGGCACCGCTACTACCGGCTGTCGGGGCCCGAGATCGGGTCGCTGCTGGAGCGGATGATGACCATCGCCTGGAAGCCTGCGGTCGAACGGTCGCGCGTGCCGGCGCCGCTGCGCGACGGCCGCATGTGCTACGACCACCTGGCCGGCCGGCTGGGCGTGGCGGTGACCGACGCCCTGGTGGCCCGGGGCGTGCTGGCACGGGGCGACGACGCCTTCGCTTTGACCGAGACCGGAGCGGCCTGGTTCGCGGCGCTGGGCATCGACGCGGCGGCGCTGCGCGACGGCCGCCGGTCCTTCGCGCGGCACTGCATCGACTGGAGCGAGCGCCGGCCGCATCTGGCGGGCGCGCTGGGCGCCGCCGTCGCCGAGCGCTTCGTCGACCGCGGCTGGATCCGGCGCGACCGCGACAGCCGTGCCGTGGCGCTGACCGAGGACGGCCGCGCCGCGCTGGCCCGGATCTTCGGGCCGGAGGTGCTGGCCGAGGCGACCACCGCCGCCTGAGCCCGGCGCAAGATCCGCAAGGACGCTGCACCGAGCCGATGTAGACGGGGTCCGACGTGCGGGCACCCTTGCGCCGCGGCCCTCGCCGCCCCAGGTGAACGGCCGCCACACCAGCCCGCCGAGCCCGATGCCGAACGCCTTCCGCCTCGCCCTGCAGCAGATGACATCCGACCCGGCGATCCGCCGGGTGCTGTGGGTCAGCTTCGCCGCCACCATCGCCCTGGTCCTGACCCTGCCGGCCCTCGCCGGCTGGGGCCTGTCCTTCGTCCACGTCGCCAACTGGTCCTGGGTCGACACCACGCTCGATGTGCTGGGCGGCGTCGCCGTCCTGGCGCTCGGCATCCTGCTGTTCCCTGCCATCGTCGGCCTGGTGGCCGGGCTGTTCCTCGACGACGTCGCCGCGGCGGTCGAGGCCCGCCACTACCCCGCCCTGCCGCCGCCGCGACGGCAGCGGATCGGCGAGATCGTGTGGGGGTCCGCCCGCTTCTTCCTGGCGCTGGTCGCGTTCAACCTGGTCGCGGTCGGCGTCGTGCTGGTGGTGCCGGGGGTGAACCTGCTGGTGTTCTGGCTGGTCAACGGCTACCTGCTGGGCCGCGAATATTTCGAGCTGGTGGCGGCGCGCAGGGTCGAGCCCGCGGCGGCGCGGGCGCTGTGGCGGGAACGCCAGGGCCGCTTCATCGCCGCCGGGCTGGTGCTGGCCGCGATCCTGCTGGTGCCGGTGGTCAACCTGGTGGTGCCGGTGCTGGGCGCCGCCTTCATGACCCATGTCTTCCACCGCGCCGTCGCCGCCGCCAACCGGGCCCCGGCGGGGCGGATCGCCGGATAATTCATTTGACCGAAATGCGGCTTAATTGTTCCTGTGCCGGGAACGGGGCTGGCCGCGGCGGGTTGAACCGCGGATACGCATCCATGCTACAGTCTCGGCCCCATCACCGATGGGGCATTTGAGCCCGGAACCACAACAAGCAGGGGGACACCCGCGTGTTTCGTCGACGCAACCCCGCTGGCGGAGGATCGGATGGCGGCGCCGAGCGGCCAGGCTATTCCCCCGCCACGGATACGTCCGTAGTTCGGCCCACCGCCCCGACCGCGCCTCAAGGAGAGCCCATGTCCACCGCCAAGCCCGCCACCGGCTATAAAACCGAGCTGCCGCGCCGGGTCGACCTGCCCGGCACCGGGGCGATCGGCGGCGTCCGCCGCCCGGCGGAGTCGGCGCCGACGACCGGCCGCGAGTCGCCGCGCAAGCTGATCGTCGGCAGCGAGATCTCGCTGGCCGGCGAGATCACCGCCTGCGACCACCTGGTGGTCGAGGGCCGGATCGAGGCCAGGATCAAGGACTGCCAGACCATCGAGATCGCCGAGCAGGGCGTGTTCAAGGGATCGGCCGAGATCAGCGACGGCGACATCGCCGGCCGGTTCGAGGGCGACCTGTCGGTGTCCGGCCTGCTGCGCCTGCGCGCCAGCGGCGTCGTCACCGGCACCATCAAATATGGCGAGCTGCAGGTCGAGACCGGCGGCAAGCTGATCGGCACGCTGCAGCCGCTGGGCGGCGATGCGGCGGCTGCGGCCCCGGCTGCGGCGGCCGTCGCCCCGCAGCCCGCCCCGACTCCGCTGTTCGACGACAAGGCCGAGGCCGGCGGCGAGGCCTGAGCCGGGCCGCATCGGACCAGCGACCATGAACGGCCGGGGCGACCCGGCCGTTTCGCTGTTCGCGGCGACTCGGGCGGTGTCCGGATCCGAATGCGGCGAAGGTCCGACCGTCGCGGCTGCCGGCGTCGATCCGCAGGGTGCACAAGAAAAAGGGCCGCAGCGAACTGCGGCCCGAGTTTAGGGAGGAAACGCCCAAGAAGTGCGTTACGACAGCAGCATCGCTGCATGTCGCAATGCACAATTTAGGCAGTTCGCCGGACAAATCAAGAGGAAAATGAATTCCTCTTACGGAACAGCCACTTAGATCACATCCGTGCCTAAGATATGTGCATTTAGCATCAGGTTTGTGCTGCGATGCACACTCCCGCGCCGAATCCAGCCCGGTGATACGCCCCGACTCGCGGCCTGCGGCCCGACGCTTCGGGCTTGCCCCGGGCGGCCGCATGAGGGAAGCATGGCCGACCCGATACAGCCGGCGCCCCATGTCTGAGCCCATCGCCCTCATCGCCGATCTCGGCGGCACCAACGCCCGCTTCGCCCTGGCCGATGCCGGCGGGACGCGCGACACCAAGATCCTGCACGGGGCGGACTATCCGACCCTGGCCGATGCCGCCCATGCCTATCTCGACATGGTCAAGCCGGCGACCCCGCCCCGGCAGGCGGCGATCGACGTGGCCAGCCCGGTCACCGGCGACAAGGTGACCCTGACCAACGCCGCCTGGTCCTTCTCGATCGCGGCCCTGAAGAAGGATCTGGGGCTGGAGCGGCTGGAGGTGATCAACGACTTCACCGCCGTCGCGCTGGCGGTGCCCTATCTGGAGGAAGGCGACCGCACCCGGATCGGCGGCGGCGCGGCGGTGGCGGACGAGCCGATCGGCGTGCTGGGCCCCGGCACCGGCCTCGGCGTCTCCGGCCTAGTGCCGAGCGGCGGGCGCTGGGCGGCCCTGGCCGGCGAGGGCGGGCATGTCACCATGGCGGCGGCGACCGAGCGCGAGGCGGCCGTGCTGGACCGGCTGCGCCACCGCTACCAGCATGTCTCCGCCGAGCGGGTGCTGTCCGGCATGGGGCTGGTCAACCTGTACGAGACGCTGTCGCAGCTCGACGGCGCCGACCCGGTGCAGCGCGACGCCGCCGCCGTCACCGAAGGCGCCAAGACCGGCGACCCGCATTGTGTCGAGGCGGTGTCGATGTTCGCCTCGATGCTCGGCACCGTCGCCGGCAACCTGGCGCTGACGCTCGGCTCGCGCGGCGGCGTGTATATCGCCGGCGGCATCGTGCCGAAGCTCGGCCCCCTGTTCGACGGCGCGCTGTTCCGCCAGCGCTTCGAAGCCAAGGGCCGGATGCGCAGCTTCGTCGTCGGCATCCCGACCCATCTCGTCACCCATCCGCTGCCGGCGTTCATCGGGTTGCGCTCGGTGCTGGGTCTCACCCAGGCACCATGACGCTCGATCTCGACCGGCTGCGCGCCGACACGCCGGGCTACGCCCGGGTGCTGCATCTCGACAATGCCGGCTCGGCCCTGCCGCCGCGGCCGGTGCTGGATGCGATGCTGGACCATCTGCGGCGGGAGGCGGAAATCGGCGGCTATGCCGCGGCGGCCGAAGCCGAGCCGCGGCTCGAAGCCGCCTGTGCCTCGATCGCCCGGTTGATCGGCGCCGATCCCGCCGAGATCGCCATGATGGAGAACGCCACCCGCGCCTGGGACATGGTGTTCTACGGCCTGCCTTTCCGCCCGGGCGACCGGATCCTGACCGCCAAGGCCGAGTACGCCTCCAACACCATCTCCTATCTGCAGGTGGCGCAGCGGACCGGCGCGGTGGTGGAGGTCGTGCCCGACGACGCCTCCGGCCAGCTCGACGTCGCGGCGCTGGAGCGGGCGGTCGCGGCCGCCGAGCGCGGCCCGGCCCGGCTGATCGCGGTCAGCCACATTCCGACCAATGGCGGGCTGGTCAATCCGGCAGCGGCGATCGGGCGTATCGCACGCGCGCATAGCATTCCCTATCTGCTGGACGCCTGCCAGTCGGTCGGCCAGATGCCGGTCGATGTCGAGGCGATCGGCTGCGACATGCTGTCGGCAACCGCCCGCAAGTTCCTGCGCGGGCCACGAGCGATCGGCTTCCTCTATGTCCGGCGGTCGATGCTGGACCGGATCGACCCGCCCTTCCTCGACCTGTACGCGGCCGAGATGGTGGCGCCCGACCGCTACGTGGTCCGCCCCGACGCCCGCCGCTTCGAGAATTTCGAACGCAACTTTACCGGCATCCTCGGCATGGGCGCCGCGGTCGACTACGCCCTGGCCCTCGGCCTCGACGCCATCCGCGACCGCGCCCGGGCCCTGGCGGCGCGGCTGCGCGACGGGCTGTCGGGCCTGCCCGGCGTGACCGTGCGCGACAAGGGCGCCGAGCGGTCGGCGATCGTCAGCTTCACCAAGGCGGACGAGCCGGCCGACACCCTGCACCAGCGGCTGCGCGCGGCCGGCATCAACACCAGCGTCACCCGCCGCCGCTCGACCATGTTCGACATGACCGACCGCGGCCTCGACGCCATGCTGCGGGCCTCGCCGCACTATTACAACAGTGAGGCCGAGATCGACCGGTTCGTGGCCGCGGTCGGCCGGGGCTGACGGCCGGCGGCGCTATTCGCCCAGCAGATGCAGCACGATCTCGCGCCGGTGCGGTCGGCGGCGGTGTTCGAACAGGTAGATCCCCTGCCAGGTGCCGAGCACCAGCCGGCCGGAGGCGACCGGGATCGACAACTGCACCTGGGTCAGCGCCGTGCGGATATGGGCCGGCATGTCGTCCGGCCCCTCGGCATCGTGGATGTAGAAGTCGCCCTCGGGCGCAATCCGCTCGAAGTAGGCCTCCAGATCGGCCCGGACATCCGGGTCGGCATTCTCCTGGATCAGCAGCGAGGCCGAAGTGTGCCGGCAGAACACGGTCAGCAGGCCGGTCCCGATCCGCTGCGCCTCGACCCAGGGCCGGATCTGCGGCGTGATCTCGGCCAGCCCCTTGCCGCGGGTGGTCACCTGGAGGGTGTGGAGGAACTGCTGCATCACCTGCCTTCGAACAAATCCGCGATTGCCTCGTCTTTCACCCCGACATCCGGGATGACGATCTGCCCCTCGTAGCCGCCGGGCCGGCGTCGCTCCCCGGCATACGGCCTGAGTTCGACCCATGGCGTGCCGTCGCGCTCGATGACCACACGCTCGCCGGCCCGCGCCCGTTTCGCCAACTTCGACAGGCGGGCCTTTGCTTCGTGCATGCTGACTCGGATCATCTGGCCCTCCTTCCAGCGATAGCTTAGCCCGTCGCCAATACCTGTCGATCCCCGACCGAACCGCAGCGCCTTCCCGTTCCCCGCCCGATCGGCGAGAATGCGCCCATGGCCGAGGACGAGTTCTACCCCCAGGTGCCGGTGTTCGACGGCTTCGCCCGGCTGACCGACACGGCGCTGTACCGGCCGCTGCCCGAGGATTGGGTGATCGGCCTGTCCGACGTCGTCTCCTCCACCGCGGCGATCCGGGCCGGACAGTACAAGAGTGTCAACGTCGCCGGCGCGGCGCTGATCGCCGCCGTCTCCAACGCCCTGGCGCAGCGCGACTTCCCCTTCGCCTTCGGCGGCGACGGCGCCAGCTTCGCCCTGCCGCCCGGCGACGCTGAAACCGCCCGCGCCGCCTTGGCCGCCACCGCCGCCTGGGTGCGCGACGAGCTGGGCCTGACCCTGCGGGTCGGGCTGGTGCCCGTGGCATCGATCCGGACCGCCGGCTGGGACGTGCGGGTCGCCCGCTACGCGCCGTCGCCGAACGTTACCTATGCCATGTTCATGGGCGGCGGCTTGGCCTGGGCCGAGCGCGAGCTGAAGGCCGGTGCCTTCGCCGTCGAGCCGGCGCCGGCCGGCACGCGGCCCGATCTGACCGGCCTGTCCTGCCGCTGGCAGGAGTTCCCGGCCCGGCACGGCGTGGTGGTGTCGCTGATCGCCGCCCCGGCGGTGGCCGAGGGCGAGGCCGGCTTTCGCGAGCTGGTCGGCGACATCCTGCGCATGACCGGGCGCGAGAGCGAGGCCGAGCACCCGATGATCGATCTCGCCCGCGGCCTGGCCTGGCCGCCGCCCGGGCTGGACGTCGAGGCGCGGGCCTCGCGCGGGGCCGGCCAGCCGCTGCTGCTGCGCAAGCTGGTGCTGGGGCTGCACAGCCTGGCCGGCTGGGCGCTGTTCCGCTTCGGCATCCCGCTCGGCGGCTTCCAGCCCAGGCGCTACATGCGCGAGATGGTGGCCAATGCCGATTACCGCAAATACGATGACGGGCTGCGCATGACGCTGGACTGCACCCCCACCCTGGCCAACCGGCTGGAGGCACGCCTGCTGGCGGCCGAGCAGGCCGGCATCGCCCGCTTCGGCCTGCACCGGCAGGATTCGGCGATCGTCACCTGCTTCACCCCGTCGCCGCTGCGCAGCGACCATGTCCATTTCGTCGACGGCGCCGCCGGCGGCTATGCCGCCGCGGCCTCCCGGCTGAAGCCGTCATGAAGGCCGGCAACCTGTTCGACGCCCTGCCGCGGGACGCGACGGAGGAGCAGTTCACGACCCTGCTGCAGGAAGCGGGCTTCGTGCTGGAGCGCATCGTCTCCACCGGCCAGGCCAGCCCGCCCGGCTTCTGGTACGACCAGGAGCGGGCGGAATGGGTGGTGCTGCTGCGCGGCTCCGCCCGCCTGGAGGTCGAGGGCGAGCCGGCGCCGCGCACCCTGCGCCCCGGCGACTGGGTGCACCTCCCGGCCCATGCCCGCCACCGCGTCGCCTGGACCGACCCGGACCAGCCGACGGTGTGGCTGGCGCTGCATCACCACCAGGGGCCACGAGATGTGAGCGTCCCTTAGCGGTGGGCCCCCGTCAGCCACCGCTCTCTGTCGCCGGCACGCAACGGGATTCAGGCCGCCCCCATGAACGACACTCTCGAACACGCCGTCATCGTTCATTTCAGTTACGGCTCCAACGACTTGGAAGCTCTGTTTGCCCTCGAGGAAAAGCTCGAGAGCGCCATTGCCTCCGCCGGCGTGGGTGAGCTCGACGGAAACGAGATCGCCGCGGATGGAAGTGACGGCAACCTGTACATGTACGGCCCGGATGCTGACCGCCTGTTCGACGTGATACGTCCTGTGCTTGAGTCGGCTCCCTTCATGCGGGGAGCACAGGTGTTGAAGCGGTATGGTCCGCCCGGGGACGGTGTTCGTCAGTCCATCGTCATCATTGGTCCGTGAGACATCCCGGGCGCGTATCGATCCGGCTATGCTGCGATCAGCTCGAACCGATCCACATCCACCAGACCGCGGTCGGTGATCTTGAGGTGCGGGATCACCGGCAGCGGCAGGAAGGCGAGCTGGATGAAAGGCTCCGGCAGCGGGCAGCCCATCGCCTTCACCGCCCGGCGCAGCGTCCGCAGGTCGTCGGCCACCTGCTCGAAGGGCTGCAAGCTCATCAGCCCGGCCAAAGGCAGGGCGATCTCGCCGGCCACCTGGCCGTTCCGGATCGCGACGAAGCCACCCTGCAGCGCGATCAGCCGGTTCACCGCCGCGGCCATGTCGGCGTCGTTGTCGCCGACCACGCAGATGTTGTGGCTGTCATGCCCGACCGAGGAGGCGAGCGCGCCGCCGCGGAAGCCGAAGCCCCGGACGAAGGCGCGGCCGACATTGCGATTCACCCCATGCCGGGCGAAGACGCAGATCTTGAGGATGTCCTGGTCCGGATCGGGGTGGCGGCAGCCGTCGCGCCAGGGCAGGGTCGCGGTCAGCGCCGCGGTGATGATCTTGCCCGGGATCACCCCGATCACCGGGCCCGTCGGGCCCGAGGTGGGCGCGTGGAAATCCTCCACCGCCACCGGGTCGAGCTTGACCGAGCCGAGGCCGACCGGGGCCGGCGCGGCACGTCCCGCGAAGATCTCCGGCCCGACCACACGCCCGGCGCTGATCACCTGCGACACGGCGCAGGCTTCGAGATCGTCGAGCAGCACCAGGTCGGCGCGGCGGCCGGGTGCGACCAGGCCGCGATCGCGCAGGCCAAAACCTTGGGCGGCCGACCAGGTGGCGGCGCGGTAGACATGGGCCATCGGCGCGCCGCGGCGGATCGCCGACCGGATCAGGTGGTCGAGATGGCCCTCCT
Organism: Inquilinus sp. NPDC058860; assembly: GCF_042743185.1. Taxonomy (NCBI): domain Bacteria; kingdom Pseudomonadati; phylum Pseudomonadota; class Alphaproteobacteria; order Rhodospirillales; family Rhodospirillaceae; genus Inquilinus; species Inquilinus sp. NPDC058860. The sequence goes on from NZ_JBHYMS010000002.1 coordinate 20,003, forward strand.
CGGCGATGTCGAGCGGGTTGCGGTCGTCGGTGCAGAGGCCGAGCAGCGGCGAGGTCTCGGCCGAGATGATCGGCGCCAGAGCATGCACGTCCTTGCTGACCGAGCCGTCGCGGATCAGGATCTGCATGCCCTTGCGCAGCTTCTCCAGCGCCTCCTCCGGCCCGGTCGTCTCGTGGCAGTTGCGGATGCCGCAGGCGAGATAGGCGTTCAGCGGCTTGCCGGTCAGCAGCGGCGAGTGGCCGTCGATATGGCCGTCCTGGAAGGCGGCCAGCTTCTCCAGCACCGCCTCGTCCTTGGCCAGCACGCCCGGGAAGTTCATGAACTCGGCCAGGCCGATCACCTTGGGATGGCCGCGGTGCCGCGCCAGGTCGGCGGCGTCGAGCCGGGCGCCGGCGGTCTCGAGCTCCGTCGCCGGCACGCAGGAGGAGAGCTGGACCCGCAGGTCCATCGCGGTGCCGAGGGCGCCGTCGAGGAAATAGCGCAGCCCGGCCTCGCCCAGCACGTTGCAGATCTCGTGCGGGTCGCAGATCGCGGTGGTGGTGCCGCGCGGCAGCACGCAGCGGTCGAACTCGGCCGGCGTCACCAGGGTCGATTCGCAATGCACGTGGGTGTCGATGAAGCCGGGCACCACCACCTTGCCGCGGCCGTCGATCTCGACCGCGCCGGAATAGTCGGCGCAGGTGCCGACGATGCGGTCGCCGCAGACCGCCACGTCGCCGTCCAGCAGCGCGCCGGTGATCACGTCGAGGGTGCGCGCACCCTTGATCACCAGATCGGCGGGCGCGTGGCCCAGAGCCTGGTCGATTCGCCGCCTCAGATCCGCCGTGCCGCTCATGCCGTCCTCTCCTGCCAGGATCGCAGCGTAGCAGGATCGGGCCGGTCCGTGCCTGCCTTCGAAATAGATAGAATTTTAAGATAATTATTTATACCGTCCGCGCGGCGGCGACACCGCCGCCGGTTTCGACTATCACCTGATCAGGCGGCCGATGGCCCCGGGGGACGATCGGGAGACGCGTGGGGAATGGAGAAGTTTCTGGGCTCGGTCCGCTCGATCGTTCTGCTGGCAATCCTCGGCTTCCTGCTGTTCTTCGGCACGGCCGGATGGCTCGGCAAGCAGTTCCTGGCCGACAACGCCCGGACGCAGGCCCGGGTCGACCACACCAATCTGGTGATCGCCACCATCTACGAGGCCCGGCTGGCCATCGCGCGGGCCCAGGCCTTGAGCCGCGGCTTCGTCATCACCGGGAATCCCCGGGACGCAGCGGTCGCGGAGGACAGCGCCCGGCTGGCCACCGACAAGCTGCTGGACCTGCGCAGCCTGACCGCCGACAACCCGGAGCAGGTCCGGCACTTCGACGACGCCGCGACCATCACCGAGCAGATCCTGGTGGCCAACGACCGGATCATCGCCGCGGTCCGGCAGGGTGACCTCGACGGCGCTCGCGCCATCGTCAAGGATGCCGCCGACCAGGCACCGGCCTTCCGCGACAGGATCGAGGCGGCGGTGGCCACGGAGAAGGCGCTGCTGGCGCAGCGCCAGGCCGCCACCGAGGCGACGCTGCGGCGGATCATCTGGCTGCTGGCCGGCGTCGCCGCGCTGGCGGCCTTGTGCGGGCTGCTGGCGGCCTGGGCGATGTCGCGCCAGGTGCGCGCGGACCAGCAGCGCTACCGCGAGCTGGAGGGGGCCAAGCAGGAGAGCGATGCCGCCGCCCGGGCCCTGGCCGAGAGCCAGGCCCAGCTGCAGGCGGTGCTGGACAGCGCCCGCGACCCGATCCTGGTGGTCGACGACACCGGCATGGTGGAGTTGGCCAACCGCGCCTGCGGCGAGGCTTTCGGCGTGTCTGGCGGCATCCTGGTCGGCACCGACATCTCGGCGCTGGCGCCGGCCCTGGCCGGCGGCGCCCACCCGACCGGCGAGGTCACGGTGACCCGGCGCGACTGCAGCAGCTTCCCGGCCGAGATTTCGACCGGCGTGTTCGAGCGCGACGGCCGAACGGTCTCGGTCTGCATCCTGCGCGACATGACCGAGCGCCACCGGCTGGACCAGCTGAAGAACGAGTTCGTGTCGACGGTCAGCCATGAGCTGCGCACGCCGCTGACCTCGATCCGCGGCTCGCTGGGCCTGATCGTGGCCGGGGCGGCCGGCGGGCTGCCGGAGAAGGCGAAGTCGCTGCTGGAGATCGCGCACAAGAACAGCGAGCGGCTGGTCGGGCTGGTCAACGACATCCTCGACATCGAGAAGATCGAGTCGGGCCGCATGGAGTTCCGGCACGACCGGCTGGAGGCCGGGGCGCTGGTCGAGCAGGCGGTCGAGGCCAACCACGCCTATGCCGCCCAGCACGAGGTCGAGTATCTCATCACGACCCGGCCGGACCTGCCGCTGGCGGTGCAGGGCGACGCCGACCGCCTGATCCAGGTGCTGACCAACCTCCTCTCCAACGCCGCCAAGTTCTCGCCCGCCGGCAGCATCGTCGAGGTGGCGGTCGAGACGGCGGGCCGGCAGGCCCTGATCAGCGTGCGCGACCGTGGCGCCGGCATCCCGGAGGAGTTCCGCAGCCGGATCTTCCAGCGCTTCGCCCAGGCGGATGCCAGCGACGTGCGGCGCAAGGGCGGCACCGGCCTCGGCCTGTCGATCGCCAAGGCCATCGTCGAGCGCCATGGCGGCCGCATCGGCTTCGAGCCGGCGGAGGGCGGCGGCACCCGCTTCTGGTTCACCCTGCCGCTGCTGGCCGAGGCGCCGGAGACGGCGGCCCTGCCCGGCGACGCCCGGCGGCAGGTTCTGATCTGCGAGGACGACCCGGACGTCGCGACCCTGCTGGGCCTGATGATCGAGCAGGACGGCTGGCGGGTCGACTTCGCCCGCGATGCCGAGACGGCGCTGGAAAAGGCGCGCATGGGGCAGTATGACGCGATGACCGTCGACCTGCTGCTGCCGGGCATGGACGGGATCACCCTGATCCGGCACCTGCGCGCCGACCCGGCGACGGCGGAGCTGCCGATCGTCGTCGTCTCCGCCACCGCCCAGGACGGCAAGCGCGAGCTGAACGGCGACGCGGTCAACATCGTCGACTGGCTGGACAAGCCGATCGAGCAGCTGCGGTTGCGGGCGGCGCTGCGCCAGGCGGGCCTGCGCGGCCGCAACGGCCGCGCCTGCATCCTGCATGTCGAGGACGACGACGACGTGATCGAGGTGGTCGGCGCCATCGTCCGCGACGAGGCGGAGATCGTGCCGGCGCGGTCGCTGCAGGAGGGCCGCGAGAGGCTGGCGGAGCAGCGCTTCGACCTGGTCATCATCGATGTCGGGCTGCCTGACGGCTCCGGCCTCGACCTCCTGGAGACGATCAACGCCCGCACGCCGCGGGAGCCGGTGCTGATCTTCTCGGCCCAGGATTCCAGCGCCTCCTACGCCAGCGCGGTGTCCGCCTCGCTGGTCAAGAGCCGCACCGACAACGAACAGCTGCACCAGACCATCACCGGCCTGATCAACGGCCTGATCCAGGGCAAGCAAGAGGGCCCCCGCCATGGCCGATGAGGTGCTGACCCGCATCCTCTATGTCGAGGACGACGCTGATATCCGCTCGGTTGCCGGCTTCGCGCTGGAGGCGGTGGGCGGCTTCGTCCTGGCCGCCTGCGCCTCGGGCGAGGAGGCGCTGACCCAGGCGCCCGGCTTCGCACCGCAGCTGCTGCTGCTCGACGTGATGATGCCGGGCATGGACGGACCTGAGACGCTGGCGGCGCTGCGGGCGCTGCCGGGGACCGCGGCGACGCCGGCGGTGTTCATGACCGCCAAGGTGCAGCCGCAGGAGGTGGCGCGCTACCGCGCCCTCGGCGCCATCGACGTCATCTCCAAACCCTTCGACCCGATGACCCTGTCGGACGAGATCCGCGCCATCTGGGCCCGTCGCGACGGCCAAAAGCCGTGATTTGCAAAGATCCCAGGCCTTCCCTCTTTGTCATCACCGGGCTTGACCCGGTGATCCAGGGGCCGTCGAGAGCCGCACTTGCCGCCCTGGATGCCTGGGTCAGGCCCGGGCATGACAGGAAAGGGGAATTCGCTGTCGGGTGGGAATCGGAAACAGGGCGATGACCCAGGATGCGCTGCAGGCCCATCTCGACCGGCTGCGGGCGAAATTCGCGGCCGAGCTGCCGCAGAGGCTGGCGGAGGCCGACGCCCTGCTGGCGGCGCTGCGGGACGGCGACGCCGAGGCGCTGAAGGGGCTGCGCTTCGTTACGCACCGGCTGAACGGCACCGGCGGCACGATGGGCTTCGCTGCCCTGTCGGGCGCGGCGGCGGCGCTGGAGGCGCGGCTGGATGCCTGCCTGCGGGCCGGGGGCGCGGGACCGGAAGATCTGACGGCGATCGCGGCCGGGCTGGCGGCGGTGAAGGCGGCCGCCTGAGCCGGGTCAGGCCGGCTCCACCACCTCGATCTCGGCAGTGATCTCGGCGACCTTGCCGAGCATGATCGAGGCCGAGCAGTACTTCTCCTTCGACAGCGCCACGGCCCGCTCGACCTTCACGCGGTCGAGGCCGCGGCCGGAGACGATGTAGCGCATGCGGATCCTGGTGAAGACCTTCGGGTCGGTCTCGGCGCGTTCGGCCTCGACCTCGACCCGGCAGTCGGCCACCGGCTCGCGCGCCTTCTCCAGGATCATCACCACGTCGAAGGTGGTGCAGCCGCCGAGGCCGAGCAGCAGCATCTCCATCGGCCGGACGCCGAGGTTGCGGCCGCCATGCTCCGGCGCGCCGTCCATGACCACGGCATGGCCGCTGCCGGATTCGCCGAGGAAGGTGCGGCCTTCGACCCAGGTGACGCGGGCTTTCATCTGAACTGCTCCAGGAACCGATTCGAGCCGGCACCCTAGCAGGGGCGTAAAGGCCCGTCAGCCGGGCGGCATCGGCGCCGCTTCGGCCGGTCGCTCGGCGATTTCCAGGATCAGCTTGCGCACCACGGCCTCGGTGAAGCGGGCATCGGCGTCGGCGGTGATGACGAAGGCGCCCCGGCCGCCGATCACCTGGTCGCGGAAGAAATCCTCCAGCGAGCCGCCGGCCCAGCCCGGCCGGCCGCTGCGCGACAGCACGGCGAGGCCGTTGATGGTGATGCCGGCGGCCAGCGCCTCGGCCCGCACCTCCGGCAGCGGCCGCCCGCCACGCTGGCCGGCATCGGCCGAGACGTCGATCACCTTGCGCAGACCCTGATGGCCGTTGCCCTCAATCAGCCGCTGCGACAAGTCGATGGCGTTGCTGATCGAGTTCCAGCCGACCGCGCGCCGCGGCGCCGCCGCCAGCGCCGCACCGAAGCCGGCGGCGCTGTCCGGCCCGTCGATCACGGTCCAGTCGACGATGACATGCTGCGACTCCGCCCCGCCCCATTCGACGAAGGCCACCGCGATCCGGCCGGTGATGCCGCCGCGGATCGCCTGCTGCACCCGCGGGTCGGCCAGGGCCTTGGCATAGCCTTCGCGCTGCAGCCGCAGCTCCTCGTCGTCGATCGAGCCGGAGCCGTCGGTGGCGAAGACCAGCTCGACATCGACGTCGAACTCCTGCGCCGCGGCGGGGGCCGCGCACAGCGCCAGGGTCAGGGCGAGACCGCGATGCAGCACCGGCGCCTCCGCTTCGATGGGACGCGCCAGCATTCCGGCTGCGGCCCGGCCTGTCAAACGCCGGCGGGCCGCACCCCGAATCCAGGCCCTCCGAATCCAGGCTTTGCATCGCCGCCGCTTTGCAGTATGGTCCGCGCCGCTTCGGGTCCTTGGGCCCGAGTCCACGGCCTGCACTCGTAGCTCAGCTGGATAGAGCGCCGCCCTCCGGAGGCGGAGGTCACAGGTTCGAATCCTGTCGAGTGCGCCATCCCTCCCGGATCAATTCGGTCGGAACAGCCGCCAGAACCGTTCCTCCGCGTCGTTGCGGTGGCGCCGGTGGTCGTGGCGGTGATCGTCGTCGCGATACCGGCGATGGCTGTACCGGTCCCGGTCGTGGTCTCGGCGCCAGTCGCGATCGTGATCCCGGTGGTGCCGATAGGCGTAGGGCGACACGTATGGCTGGTTGTGTTCCGAGGCGCCCTCGGCGCGAGCGGCTGTTGTGGCCAGCGGCGCCATAGCCGCCAAAGCGGCCGCGACCAGTGCGGCCCTGAGCAACGATGTCTTGAGGGGCATCCTTCCGCCTCCGTGATCCATCTCAGAGACGCACGGCCGAAGGCACGGGTTCCGTCGCCGCTATCCACAGAAGGATACGACCCGGAGACAGGCGGAAGAACGCTCGCTGCCGGTTTCCTCACTTCCGCGGGAAGAAGATGCTCCGCGGGTCGTTCCCGCCGCGGCTGCCGCGGTCCCTGTCGCCGTTGTCCGAGCGGCGGATGTTTTCCGAGTTGCTGCGGCTGCGGTTATCGTCCCGGTTCCGCCCGTCATTCCCGAACAGCCGCCAGAAACGCTGCTCGGCGTCACCGTCGCGATTATCGCTGCGCCGTCGGTCGCGCCGGTCATCATCGTCCCGGTCGCGGCGCCAATAGCGATGCCGGTCGTCGTCCCGGTCACGATAGCGGTAGCGATACCGGTCGCGGTCGTAGCCCCAGTAGCGATCGTCGTCGTCATACCAGCTGGAATAGCTGTCGCCGTAATAGCCGCCGCCATAGTAGCCCGGCCCCGTCTGGCACGACGCCACCAGAGGAGCGGAGGCGGCCATGGCGACCGCGACCAGTCCCGTCCGGAACAGACCACTGCCGTATGCCACGACGCTCTCCCTCGTCGTTGATGCTCCCAGGATCAACACGTGACTTTGTGGCGAAATTCCGTCGCGCCGAAGTTCGGGCTATGCGCCGCCCGGATGCGGCCGCGTGGCAGGACGCCGGAGCCGTGCCAAAGGCTGACCCAATCGGGTGATCCCGCGGCACGGCGCCTTCTGGCATACTGTCGGCCATTCGAGACACGCGTTTGCCGATATTCCTCGATTTGCAGCGACGATTGTCAGCGGGGCGCGACGCCCCGCCCGTCCCGGTCCGGAACCGGCGGGACCTGACGCGGCCGGGCAAGCCTGCGGCCGAAACCAAGCCGCTCAACACAGGCTCCAGGGGGAACATCCATGTCCGGCTATTGGAGTCTCAACGTCGAGATCGACCGCTCTTCCGGCACCTTCAACGCCTGGATCGACTATTTCGTCGATCCGTATATCGACCCGGAAACCTCCGAATATTTCGGCGACACATCGTGGGCGGCGAACTACACCGAGGTCGGGGGCTCGGTCATCGGCTGGTGGGGCAACTACGGGGCGGAAAGCGGCACCGCCCTCGTCGATCCCGGGCTGGCGGCCGGGCCCGGGCTGAAGACCTATGTCCTCGGCTTCACCGCGGCGAACACCTTCAGCGGCGAGAGCATCTCGGCCAGCTGGACCGTGTTCAGCGTCGCCTACGACACCACGCCGCAGGCGGTCTTCGGCACCGCGACGGACGACATCATCATCGGCGGCGATGCCAGCGACGTGCTGCGCGGCTTCAACGGCGCCGACCTGATCGACGCCGGCGACGGCGACGACATCCTCGATGGCGGCAGCGGCGGCGACCGGCTGGACGGCGGCGCCGGCGACGACATCGCGATCGGCGGCGCCGGCGACGACCTCGTCACGGTCGATTCCACCGGCGACATCGTGGTCGAACGGGCCGGCGAGGGCCACGACCGGGTGCTCGCCCTGGCCAGCGTCACCCTGGCCGCCAATGTCGAGGAGCTGACCCTCGGCGGCTCCCTGGGCCTCAACGGCACCGGCAACGCAGCCGACAACCGGATCTTCGGCAATGACGGGGCCAACACGCTGACCGGACTCGGCGGCGACGACATCCTGTTCGGCAGCAATGGCGACGACGTGCTGCGGGGCGGCCTCGGGGCCGACCAGCTCAGCGGCGGCTGGGCCGGAACCAATGCCGGCACCGACACCGTGACCTATACCGAGGGCAGCGCCGGGGTCACGGTGAACCTCGTCACCGGGGTCGGCTCCGGCGGCGCGGCCCAGGGCGACCGGTATGTCGAGATCGACAACGTCGACGGCAGCCAGGGCAATGACAGCCTGGTCGGGAACACCTACGCCAACGTGCTGCGGGGCTGGAACGGCAACGACGTGCTCACCGGCGCCGGCGGCAAGGACATGCTGACGGGGGGCGCCGGGGCGGACCGCTTCGTCTACAGCAGCACGGCGCAGAGCATGGTCGGGTCGAATGCCGACCGGATCACCGATTTCAGCCACGCCCAGGGCGACCGCATCGACCTCGCCGCCATCGACGCCAGCACCGCGGCCGCGGGCAACCAGGCCTTCACCTTCATCGGCACCGGCCTGTACACCGGCGTCGCCGGCCAGTTGCGCTACGTCGTCAACGGCGGCGTCACCACCATCGGCGGCGATGTCAACGGCGACAAGGTGACGGACTTCCACATCCAGCTGACGGGGAGCATCACCCTGATGGCCGGCGACTTCATTCTCTGAAGCGGCCGATCCGACCAAGGGGAGGCCGGGTCAGGCGGCGTGACGCGGGACCGCGGCGCCGAACAGCCCGGCCACCACCTCCTCGGCGATGGCGAAGCCGGTGCTCATGCCGGTGCCGCTGGTCACCTGGACCACCCGGGTCGCCTCGTCCGGCGCCTCGGCGAAGGCCTCGGCCGGGCCGGAGGGATAGATGCCGACCCAGCGCTCGGTCACGGCCGGGTCCGGCACCTGCAGCAGCTGCGCCATGTGGCGCAGGATCAGCCCCTCCACTGCCTGCGGGGCGAAGGGATCGGGCGAGTCGTCGTAGTGATGGGAGTCGCCGACCACCAGAGAGCCATCGGCCGACTGCACCACGATCAGATGGATGCCGTTGGCCAGCGTCTCCGGCACCTCGGCCGCCAGCCGGGCCTTCAGCCGCGCCGCCTCCGGCAGGTCGGCGAAGCCGTGGTAGCGGGCGAGGCTGAGGTCGCCCATCACCGCCGCCGGCAGCCGCCAGCCCGGAGCGGCCAGCCGCAGCATCTGCAGCTTGCACAGGGTGGTGCGGCGGCGGGCCATGATCTCCGGGAACAGCGACCGCAGGTCCGGCCCGGGGCAGACCACGATGCGGTCGGCCAGCACCACCCCCTCGCTGGTCTCCACCCGCGGCGCCTGCACCGCGCGGACCTGGACGCCGCGGCGGAAGACGACGCCATGCGCCGCCTCCAGCCAGGCGGCCAGGCGCGGGATCGCCTCGCGCGGCTCGACCCGCAGCTCGTGCGGGCTCCAGAGGCCGCCCAGCAGCCCCTTGGCCCGCGCCATCGGCAGCCGCGCCGCCATGTCGGCGCCCGGCAGCAGGGCGCAGCCCTCGCCCATTTCGGTTCGGGCGAAGGCCTCCAGCACGGCCAGCCCCTCGGGGGTCCGGGCCAGCAGCGCGGTGCCGCTGTGCAGAACCGGGATGCCGGCCTGCGGCGCCACCTCGGCCCAGATTTCGCGGCTGCGCATCGCCCGGCGCCAGGTTGGGCCGGCCGACTGGCCGGTGACGGTGACGAAGCCGAAATTGCGGATCGAGGCGCCGATGGCGCGCGTCTCGCGGTCGATCACCACCACCCGGCGGCCCTGCCGCGCCGCGGCGAGGGCGTGGGCCAGGCCGAGGATGCCGGCGCCGACGACGGCGAGATCGTATCTGTCTTGGGTCACGATGGCTCCTTTCAGCGGCGGCGCCAGGACTGGGTGCGGGCGAGCAGGCCGCGGGTGGCGGCCAGGTAGAGCAGCCGGATGACGGCGGAGGTGGCGAACAGCACCATCGCCATCGCCGCCGCCGGGGCGACATCGCCGGCGTCGTCCATGTTGAGCACGGCGATGGCGGCGAGCGTGGTGTCCGGGGCATAGAGGAAGACCGCGGCCGAGACCGTGGTCATGGCATTGACGAACAGGTAGAGGGCGACGTCCAGGATCGCCGGCAGGCACACCGGGATGCCGACGCGCAGGAAGGTGCGCCAGGCCGAGACCTTGAGCGAGGCCGAGACCGTCTCGAACTCCGGATCCATCTGCTTCAGCGCCGTGGTCGCGGTCAGATGAGCCACCGAATAGAAATGCGACACGGTGCAGACCACCAGGATGGTCATGGTGCCGTAGATGAAGCCCAGTGGGTTGGCCGGGTTGTTGAAGAAGAAGATGTAGCCGAGGCCGAGCACCAGGCCGGGCACGGCGAGCGGCAGCAGCGCCAGCATCTGCACCGCGCCGCGGACCTTGCCGAAGCCGCGGCTCTTCTCCAAGAGCCAGGCGCCGGTGAAGACGATGGCGGTGCCGAAGACGGCGGTCAGCGCCGCCATGCGCAGCGAGTTGCCGTAGCTGGCCCAGCCGCCGCCATCCATCATGTCGAAGTCGTAGTTCTTCCAGGACGGCGTCAGGTTGTAGGGCCAGAACTTGGCGATCGAGGCGAAGAAGGCGACGCCGATCACGCCGACGATGGCGATGGCGATGACGCTGCAGATCGCCAGGAAGGTGAGGTCGATGGCGCGGTTCGGCTTCGGCTCCAGCGGCACGGCGCGGGCGGTCAGCAGTGCGGTCTGGCGGCGCTGCACCACCCGGTCGACGACGAAGGCCAGCACCGCCGGCAGCAGCAGCACCAGGCCGACCACGGCGCCCATCTGGAAGTTCTGCTGCCCGACCACCTGCTTGTAGATGTCGGTCGCCAGCACGTTGAACTGGCCGCCCACCACCTTGGGCACGCCGAAATCGGTGACCACCAGGGTGAAGATGACGAAGCCGGCGCTGATCAGCCCGTAGCGGGCGCCCGGCAGGGTCACGGTCCAGAAGGTGCGCCAGGGGCTGGCACGCAGGCTGGAGGCCGCCTCGTACAGCCGGGCGTCGGACAGCGACAGGGCGGTGACCAGGATGATCAGGGCATGCGGAAAGGTCCAGAACACCGACCCCATGACGATGCCGATCGGGCCGTAGATCGAATGGCCCAGCATCCAGCCCTTGAGCAGCCCCTGGTTGCCGAACAGGTAGACCAGGCTGATCGCGGGCAACAGCGACGGCGCCAGCAGCGGGATCTGCGAGACGGTGCGGAACACCCCGCGCAGCGGCATGCAGGTGCGGGTCAGCCCATAGGCGAACAGGAAGGCCAGGGCCAGGCAGATCATGGTGCTGACCGCCGCGATCACCAGGCTGTTGCCGATCGAGGCGACCAGGTTGGGCGTGGCGAAGTAGCGGGCGAAGTTGTCGAGGCCGACGAAGGCGCCGTCCCGGGCCTGCACGCTCTTGACCAGCAGCACGGCCAGCGGCAGCAGCACGGTCAGCACCAGCCAGGCGCCGAGGGCGACGATGCCGAACCGCATCAGCCGGTCGTTGCGGTCCAGCATCTGGCGCAGTGGCGCCGCCCGCCCCGGCGGCGCGGCGGGGGTTGCGATCGTGGTCGCGGTCATGGCGGTCCCCCCTCCCTCAGGCCGCCCGGGCGTAGAGTCGCAGCCGGTCCGGCGGCAGGCCGACGCGCAGGCGGTGGCCGATCACGATGTCCATCGCCCGGGCCTCGCCGACCGGCAGGTCCACGGTCAGGTCGAAGGCGGTGCCGGGCACCGCCAGCCGGGCGGCGAAATGGGTGCCGACGAAGTCGAGCGCCGCCACCTCCGCCTCCAGCACGTTGGCGCCGACGCCGCCGAGGTCGCGGATCGCCACCTCCTCCGGCCGGATGCAGACGGTGACGGCCTGGCCCGCGGCGATCGCGGTCGGGGCGCAGCGCAGCCGGGTGGTGCCGATGTCGACCTCCTCCGCCGTCGAGACATGGCCGGCGAAGGCGTTCATCTTGCCGACGAAATCGGCGACGAAGGGCGTCGCCGGCCGGTCGTAGATCGCGGCCGGGGTGCCGATCTGCTCGATCCGGCCGCGGTTCATCACCACGATCCGGTCGGACATGGTCAGCGCCTCCTCCTGGTCGTGCGTCACCATGATGGTGGTGATGCCGAGCCGGCGCTGCAGGTCGCGGATCTCGCCGCGCAGCCGGGCCCGCACCCGGGCGTCGAGCGCCGACAGCGGCTCGTCCAGCAGCAGCAGGCCGGGCGCCGGCGCCAGGGCGCGGGCGATGGCGACGCGCTGCTGCTGACCGCCCGACAGCTGCGACGGGTGCTTGCGCGCCTGGTCGGCCAGGCCGACGAGGTCGAGCATCTCCGCCACCCTGGCGTCGATCTGGGCCCGCGGCCTGCCGCGGTTCTCGAGGCCGTAGGCGACGTTGGCGCGGATCGAGAGGTTGGGGAACAGGGCGTAGGACTGGAACACGATGCCGAAATCGCGCTGGCCGATCGGCAGCCGCGAGATGTCGCGCCCGCCCTGGCGGATCTCGCCGGCGGTCTGGACGTCGAGGCCGGAGATGGCGCGCAGCAGCGTGGTCTTGCCGCAGCCGGAGGGCCCGAGGAAGCAGACGAACTCGCCGGGCTGGATGTCGAGGCTGACGCCGTCCAGCGCAGTGAAGGAACCGAAGCGCTTGGTGACGTCGCGAACGGTCAGATACGGGTCGGTCATCGGGCCCTCCGTTGCGGGAGGCGGCCGGTCGCGGGACCGGCCGCCGCCAGGTCAGCTCTTCGGTTCGGACTTGCCGTCGTAGCGGCGGCTCCATTCGGCCAGGATCCGGTCGCGGTTGGCGGCGGCCCAGGCGAAGTCGTTCTTGATCAGCCGCTGCTGCAGGTCGGCGGGCACATTCGCCAGCGGCTTGGCGTGGCCGGGCACGGCGGTGATGGCGTAGCTGCCGGCGTAGAGATCGTTGGCCGGGCCGGAGATCGCCCAGTCGACCAGCTTCTGCGCCGCCTCGGCATGTTTGGTGCCCTTGACCACCGACACCGCCTCCATGTCCCAGCCGAGGCCTTCGGACGGGAACACGATGTCGATCGGGGCGCCGTCCTCCTTGGTCTTGTTGGCCCGGTACTCGAAGGACAGGCCGATGGCGTATTCGCCGGCGCCGGCCTGGCGGCACGGCTTGGAGCCGGAATGGACGTAGCTGCCGATGTTCTCGTGCAGCTTGTCCATGAAGGCCCAGCCCTTCTCCTCGCCCATCAGCTGCAGCCAGGCCGAGACCATCAGGTAGCCGGTGCCGGACGAGGCCGGGTTCGGCATCACGATCTGGCCCTTGTAGGCCGGGTTGGTCAGGTCCTCCCAGCTCTTCGGCGCGGGCAGGCCCTTGGCCTCGGCCTCGGCGGTGTTGAAGCACAGGGCGGAGGCCCAGATGTCCATGCCGACCCAGGTCGGCTGCGGGCGCGGATCGCGAAAGGCCGGCGTCACCTGGTCGAGCCCGGCCGGGGCGTAGCCCTGCAGCATGCCCTGGCTGTCGAGCAGCATCAGCGAGGTGGCGGCCAGGCCCCAGACCACGTCGGCCTGCGGGTTGTCCTTCTCGGCCAGAAGCTTGGCGGTGATGATGCCGGTCGAATCCCGCACCCACTGGATCTCGACATCCGGGTTGGCGGCCTCGAACGCCGCCTCATAGGCCTTGAGCTGGTCGGCCTCGAGCGCGGTGTAGACGGTGATCTTCTCGGCGGCGACGGCGGGGGCCGCCAGCGCCAGCAGGCCGGCGACGCCGGCGAGCAGCACGGTGCGCTTCATCTCGTGAAACCCCTCTGTGAGAACCGGCCGGCGGCCGGTCGGTGATGACGGCGCGACGGGTCGCCCATGACGATCCACCGACACCGTTGCAATTTGACGAAGGTTCTATGTCAGGGCGTCTCGCCGGCGGCGATGCGGGCCTCGATCCGGTCGATCGCGGCCGGCACGTCGGCGATGCCGTCGACCACCTCATGCGCCCCGGCGGCCCGCAGCCGGTCGGAAGCGGCACGGCGCAGCTCCGCCTGCCGGTCCGCCGGCAGCGCCGTCCATTCCGCCGCGGTCAGCCCGACCTCGTTGCCGGTCACGGCCAGGGCGATGGTCCACATGCCGGCGTTCAGCCCCTCGGCGACGTCGACCACGGTGTCGCCGATCTTGACCGCGGCCTGGACCGGATGGAGGTCGAGCTCGATCAGCGCCTTCAGCGCCATCGCCGGGCCGGGGCGGCCGGACGGGGTCTCCCCGGCACAGACGATCACCTCCGGCGCATAGCCCTGCCGGGCGGCGGCCGGGATCACCACCTCCATCACCGGCCGCGGGAAGCCGGTGGTGGTGCCGATGCGGATGCCGCGGGCCTCGAGCGCCGCCATGGTCTCGACCGTGCCCGGGATCAGCACCGCGTGGCGCTCCACCGCCGCCACCTGCAGCGGCAGGAAACGGTCGTACAGCTCGTCGACGTCGGCCGCGATCGGCGCCCGGCCACGCACCCGTTGCCAGCAGGCCGCGATCTGCGGCATGTCGAGCAGGGCCCGGATGTGGTCCCATTTCGCGGTGCCCATCGGCAGCCGGGCGGTGGCCAGCGGCACCTCGACTCCGACCTTGGCGAAGGCGTCGACCAGCGAGGTGATCGGCGCCTGGCAGCCGAAATCGACGGTGGTGCCGGCCCAGTCGAAGATCGCGGCCCGGACCGGGCCGGCGTAGCGGCGGCGATAGGTGAAGCTCATGGTGGCCCTCCGCTGATGGGGATCCGCGTCGGCGGGATCGGATGGCCGGATTGAGCCAGAAGAGTTATTATTGATCCAATTCATATTCTCCATGTGGTTTATTGATGGGCTCAACGTTCAACGTCCAGCTGCGCGCCTTCCATGCGGTGGCGACCGAAGGCAGCTTCACCAAGGCGGCGCGGTCGATCGGCGTGTCGCAATCGACCCTGCGATCGAGGTCAAGGCGCTGGAGCAACGTTACGGCGTGCAGCTGTTCCGCCGCTCCGGCCGAACGATCGAGCTGACCCTGCTGGGCGCCGAGCTGCTGACCTACACCAACCGCGCCTTCGCCGCGCAGCAGGAGGCGGCGGAGCTGCTGCAGGGCACCAGCCGGGTGCCGACCGGCACGCTGCGCCTGGGCGCGGACGGGCCGTTCCACGCCATGCCGCTGATCGCCACCTTCAGCGCCCGGCACCGCGGCGCGCGGATCCGGATGACGGTCGGCAACGCCCAGCGGGTGCTGGCCGCGCTGATCGACATCCGCCTCGACATCGCCGTGCTGGCGCGGGTGCCGGGCGACCCGCAGCTGCATGCGGTGCCGCTGTGGCACGACCCGGTGCATGTGCTGCTGCCGCGCGACCATCCGCTGGCCCGGCTGCGCACCGTGCCGGCATCGCTGATCGCGCAGGAGCGGCTGGTGATGCGCGAGGCCGGGTCGATGACGCGGGAGACGGTGGAGCGTGCCTTCGCCGCGGTCGACCTGCCGCTGACGCCGTGGATGGAGGTGGAGGGGCGGGAGGCGTCGCGCGAGGCGATCGCCGCCGGCCTGGGCATCGGCTTCATGTCGGCGGGCGAGCTGACGCCGGACCCGCGCCTGGCCAGCCGCCCGATCGGCGGCTGCCGGGTGGAGATGGACGAGTATGTGGTGTGCCTGCGCGAGCGCCAGCGCCTGGCCATCGTCCGCGCCTTCCTCGACATCGCCGCCGAGGCCAGCCGGGCGCGGCGCGCGGTGGCCGCGCCCGGGTAGGGTCAGCCCTGCTGGCTGAAATCCGGCGGAGGCGTGCTGAAATCGACCAGCGGCCGCACCTCGACGAAGCCGATCCGGGCCAGGGGGTGCGTGGCGGCGACCTGCGCCGCCTCGTCGACGTCCCGCGCCTCGATCACCACGAAGCCGCCGAGGATCTCCTTGGTCTCCATGAACGGCCCGTCGACCGCCGAGATCCTGCCCTCGCGCACCTTCACCGTGCGGGCGCCGTCGGGCAGCTCCAGCGCCTCGCCGGCCACGAAATGGCCGCTGGCCTTCAGCACCTCGTCATGGGTGGCGCATTGCTCGAGCGCCACATTGGCCTCGGGGCTGCCGCCGAACAGCGTCTGCGGATCGTAGTAGATGAGGCAGGCATAGCGCATGACGGGTTCCTTCTGCTTGCGCCGCGAATGCCCCTTGTCGCCCGGCGCCGCCCGGATTCGACAACCGCCCGCGGTCAGCCCTTCGGGCCGCGCTCGATCCGCACCAGCCAGCGGGTCCGGCCGGCATCCTCGGGCTCCACCGACAGCACGCGATGGCCGCTTTCCGTCGCCGAACGCGGAACATTGATCAGCGGCTCACCCGCATTCAGCCGTATTTCCGCCACTTCGCCGGGCTTCATATCTTCCAGCAGCAGCTTGGTTTTGACGAAAGTGAAAGGGCAGACTTCCGCCGTTACATCGAGAGTCCGGACCGGTGGCTCATTGCTCATGACGCTTTCTCGATTTTCATGTCGATTCGTGTTGCAGTCCAGTAGTGGGCGACTTATATAGCCAACAATCGTGCCGCGGGAGTGTGAACATGAGCAATGAAACGCCGTCCAACGATTTGATGAACCTTACGACCCAAATCGTCGCGGCACACGTAGGAAACAATACCGTTGCGATCTCGGACCTGCCGGGCCTGATCGAGCAAGTCTATCGTGCGCTGAACGGCCTCGGAACTGAACCGACTCCGGTCGCGGAAAAGCCGCAGCCGGCGGTTCCCATCAAGAAGTCGGTCACGCCGGACTACATCATCTGTCTCGAGGACGGCAAGCAGCTGAAGATGCTGAAGCGTCATCTGAAGACGGCCTACAACATGACCCCGGACGAGTATCGCGAGCGCTGGGGCCTGCCGGCCGACTATCCGATGGTGGCGCCGAACTACGCCAAGCAGCGCAGCAAGCTGGCCAAGCAGATCGGCCTCGGCACCCGCGCCCGGCGGGACTGACCCCGAATCGCGGCGGTCCGCCACCCGGCGGGCCGCCCGGTTCCGGCCAGGGCAAGGGGCCGGCGGTCGCGCCCGCGAAATCAGCGCACATTTGTAACCGTTCTGCTTTATAATTGGGCGAGCGCCTTGTGCGGTGACATGAGAATCGCCGCGCGGCGCCTCGGGAGAATTGGAGCGGACGGACGCAGCATGGCAGTCACAACCTTCGTCGATGACCACGGATTCAGCCTGCGCGCAGGCAATCTCGAGGTCCGGCTGGCCGAGACGGAGGAGGAGATTTGGGCGGCCCAGGAGCTGCGCTATGCCGTCTTCTATCAGGAGATGGCGGCCCAGCCCTCGGCCGAGATGGCGGCGGCCCGCCGCGACTTCGACGCCTATGACGATGTCGCTCATCATCTTCTGGTGATCGACCACGCGCGCGGCAAGGGGCCCCAGGGCGTGGTCGGCACCTACCGGCTGATCCAGCGCGACGGGGCGGCGAAGATCGGCGCCTTCTACTCCGCCAGCGAATACGACATCGCCAAGATCGAGGCCCATCCCGGCCAGATCCTGGAGCTCGGGCGGTCCTGCGTCGCCGGCCCCTATCGCTCCGGCGGCACCATGCAGCTGCTGTGGCGCGGCATCGCCGCCTATCTGTTCCAGCATGACATCGAGATCATGTTCGGCTGCGCCAGCCTGCCGGGGACCGACCCCGACGCGCTGAAGCTGCCGCTGTCCTACCTGTATCACTATCATCTGGCGCCGCCGGCGCTGCGGCCCAAGGCCCTGCCCGAGCGGTATACCGACATGCGCCTGCTGCCGCTGGCGCAGATCGACCAGCGCGAGGCGATCGCGGCCCTGCCGCCGCTGATCAAGGGTTATCTGCGCCTCGGCGGCCATGTCGGCGACGGCGCGGTGATCGACCAGCAGTTCGGCACCACCGACGTGGCCATCATCGTCAAGACCGACCTGGTGACCGAGAAATACTTCAAGCATTACGAGCGGAAGCGCGACCAGGGACCGGTCCTGGCCTTTCGCAAGGACTGACCGGCGCGATGGCGGGCATCCGTCTCGGGTCGAAGCTCCGGGCGGTGGCCCGGCTCGCCGTCTATGTGCCCTGGACCGTCATGCTGATGCCGGTGCAGGCCCTGGCCGTGCGCTTCGGCTGGCGGCTGCAGACCAGCCTGCCGGTGTTCTACCACCGCACCTGCTGCCGGATCCTCGGCCTCGACGTCGAGACCCGCGGCACGATGTCGACCGCGGCGCCGACGCTGTTCGTGTCGAACCACCTGTCCTATCTCGACATCGAAGTTCTGGGATCGCTGATCCCCGGCAGCTTCGTCGCCAAGACCGAGGTCGGCACCTGGCCGTTCTTCGGCGCCCTGGCGCGGCTGCAGCGCACCGTCTTCGTGGACCGCAACCGGCGGGGGGCGGCCGATGTGCAACGCGACAGCCTGCAGGCGCGGCTCGAGGCCGGCGACAACCTGGTGCTGTTCCCCGAGGGCACGTCGAGCGACGGCAACCGCACCCTGCCGTTCAAGAGCGCGCTGTTCGCCGCCGCCGGGCTGCGCATCGACGGCCGGCCGCTGACGGTGCAGCCGGTGTCGCTGGCCTGCACCACGCTGGACGGCATTCCGCTGGGCCGCCGCCTGCGCCCGATCTACGCTTGGTACGGCGATATGGACCTGGTGCCTCACCTCTGGAACGTGGTGAAGCAGGGACATCTCATGATCACCGTGATCTTCCACCCGCCGGTGACGCTGGAGGATGTGCGGTCCCGCAAGGCCCTGGCGGACCATTGCTGGCGCGCCATCGCCAGCGGCGTCTCCGACGCCAATGCCGGCCGGCTGCGGGACGCGGCGGACGACGACATGGCCGATCAGCGCCGCGCCGCATGACAGACCTTTTGGAAATGCGCTGGCGTGAGTCGGCTGGCGGTGGTTTCGAGAACCGGCGCGCAGCGGACGTTTGGGTCCGTGAGCACCGGAAGCGCAGAAACCGCCGTCAGACGGCCGCGCCAGGTGCGTTTCCAAAAGGTCTGTGAGGCAACGCTTGATTTTCGACGGCACCGCCGTGATCTATCATCGCAACTCCATCGAGACCCGGACCGGATCGGACCCGCGCGCGTGAAGACCGCAGCCAGCAAGAAGTTGTTCATCAAGACCTGGGGCTGCCAGATGAACGTCTACGACAGCGGTCGGATGGCGGACATCCTGGCCCCGCTGGGCTATGCCATGACGGACGGTCCGGAGGGGGCCGACATGGTCATCCTCAACACCTGCCACATCCGCGAGAAGGCGACGGAGAAGGTGTTCTCCGATCTCGGCCGGCTGCGCCCGTTGAAGGAGGCGAAGGCCGGGGACGAGCCGATGATCGTCGCCGTCGCCGGCTGCGTCGCCCAGGCCGAGGGCGAGGAGATCGCGCACCGCGCCCCGTGGGTCGACATGGTGTTCGGGCCGCAGACCTACCACCAGCTGCCGGAGATGGTGGCCCGCGCCCACCGCCAGGCCGGCCGGCCGCTGGTCAACACCGACTTCCCGGTCGAGAGCAAGTTCGACCATCTGCCCGGCGAGCAGGCGGTGCAGGGCGCCTCGGCCTTCCTGTCGGTGCAGGAGGGCTGCGACAAGTTCTGCACCTTCTGCGTCGTGCCCTACACCCGCGGCGCCGAATACTCGCGGGATGTCGCCGGCATCCTGGGCGAGGCACGGCGCCTGGTCGGGCTCGGCGCCCGCGAGATCACCCTTCTGGGCCAGAACGTCAACGCCTTCCACGGCGACGGGCCGGACGGGACCGTCTGGGGTCTGGGCCGGCTGATCCGCGCCCTGGCCGAGATCGACGGCCTGGACCGCATCCGCTACACCACCAGCCATCCGCGCGACGTCGACGACGAGCTGGTGGCGGCGCATCGCGACGTGCCGCAGCTGATGCCGTTCCTGCACCTGCCGGTGCAGAGCGGGTCGGACCGCATCCTGGCGGCGATGAACCGCAAGCACGACGCCGACGCGTACCGCCGGACCGTCGACCGGCTGCGCGCGGCACGGCCGGACCTGGCGCTGTCCTCCGACTTCATCGTCGGCTTCCCGGGCGAGACCGACCGCGACTTCGCCGACACGCTGCGGCTGGTCACCGAGATCGGCTTCGCCCAGGCCTACAGCTTCAAGTACAGCGCCCGGCCCGGCACCCCGGCCGCGGCGCTGGAGGACCAGCTGCCCGAGGCGGCGAAGGATGGGCGGCTGCAGGCGCTGCAGCAGCTGCTGTGGGAACAGCAGGCCGCCTTCAACCAGAGCATGGCCGGCCGGGTGGTGCCGGTGCTGCTGGACCGCCAGGGGCGCCGGCCGGGCCAGCTGCACGGCCGCAGCCCGTGGATGCAGTCGGTGCATCTCGACGCGCCGGCCCGGCTGCTCGGCACCGTCCAGCCCGTCCGCATCACCGAAGGCAAGCTGCTGAGCCTGACCGGCACCGCGGTGCTGGCGGATGCGGAGCAGGCGGCGTGACCGCCCGCGGCCCCGATGGCCCGGGCGTGATGCCGGCCCGGTCGAAGCCCGCCGCCCAGCGCGCCGATATCAGCTTCGACGACAACCGGCTGCTGCCGCTGCTGTACGGCGAGCACGACACGCATCTCCTGCGGATCGAGCACCAGCTCGGGGCGTCGCTGGCCTCGCGCGGCAACACCGTGACCCTCAAGGGCCCGGCCGAGGCGGTGGAGCAGGCGCGGCTGGTGCTGGAGACGCTGTGGCAGCGCCTGTCCCAGGGCCAGGGCGTCACCGGCGCCGATATCGACGGCGTGATCCGGCTGGTGCGCGACGCGCCCGCCGCCGACGGGGCGCCGCTGCGCGCGCTGCTGAAATCCGACGCCGCCATCGTCACCCGGCGCAAGCGGATCGGCCCGCGCTCGCCGACCCAGGCGGAGTACATCGAGGCGCTGGCCCAGAGCGAGATGGTGTTCGGCGTCGGCCCGGCCGGTACCGGCAAGACCTATCTCGCCGTCGCCCAGGCGGTGTCGATGCTGATCGCCGGCCGGGTCGACCGCATCGTGCTGTCGCGACCGGCGGTCGAGGCCGGGGAGCGGCTGGGCTTCCTGCCCGGCGACATGAAGGAGAAGGTCGATCCCTATCTCCGCCCGCTCTACGACGCCCTCTACGATCTGCTGCCGGCCGAGCAGGTGGCCAAGAACATGGAGACCGGCGTGATCGAGATCGCGCCGCTGGCCTTCATGCGCGGCCGCACCCTGGCCCATGCCTTCGTCATCCTGGACGAGGCGCAGAACACCACGGTGATGCAGATGCGCATGGCCCTGACCCGGATGGGCGAGGCCAGCCGCATGGTCGTCACCGGCGACATCAGCCAGGTCGACCTGCCACGCGGCGAGAGATCCGGCCTGGTCGACGCGCTGGAGATCCTGGACGGGGTCGAGGGCATCCGTGTCGTCCGCTTCAACGACCGCGACGTGGTGCGCCACCCGCTGGTCGCGCGCATCGTGCGCGCCTACGAGGCGGCGGACCGCGCCCGGAAGCCGAAGCCATGATCGACCTCGCCGTCAGCGTCGACGCGCCCGGCTGGTCGGCGCTGGGCCCCGACTTCGCCGACGAGGATGCCCTTGCCGCCGCCATCGAGCCTCTGGTCGAGGCCACGGTCGCCGCCGGGGCGGGCCCGGGCGTCGCGATCGAGCCCGGCCGCCCGGCCGAGCTGTCGATCGTGTTCGCCGACGACGCCACGGTGCAGCGGCTGAACCGCGACTATCGCGGCAAGGACGCGCCGACCAATGTGCTGTCCTTCGCTTTGACCGAGGCGGAGGAGCCGGTTGTCTTTGAGTCAGGGGGGCCCGCCGCCCCGCTGGTGCTGGGCGACGTCGTGCTGGCGCTCGAGACGGTGCTGGCCGAAGCCGAACGCGACCGCAAGGCCCCTGCGGACCATGCCCGCCATCTGGTGGTCCATGGTATCCTGCACCTGCTGGGCCATGACCACATGACCGATGACGAGGCCGAGGCGATGGAGCGGGTCGAGACCGCTGTCCTCGCCCGCTTCGGCATCGCCGACCCCTATTCCGACCCACCTGCCTGAGGCCATGTCCGACACATCTTCCGGTCGACCTTCCCGCTCCTCCGACGCCAACCCGCTGCGCAGCTGGCTGCGAGGCCTGTTGCGCGGCAAGAGCGAGGAGGACTGGCGCGAGACCATCGAGGAGCTGATCGAGGACGGCGACGAGGGCGAGGACGAGGCCTCGATCGCCCGGCACGAGCGCATGCTGCTGGGCAACATCCTGCGGCTGCGCGACCGCAGCGCCATCGATGTGATGGTGCCGCGGGCCGACATCGTCGGGGTCGAGGTCGACACGCCCCTGCCCGGCGTGCTCGATATCCTGGCGCGCGAGGCGCACAGCCGGATGCCGGTCTATCGCGACAACCTGGATGACGCGCTGGGCATGATCCATGTCAAGGACGTGGTGGCGGCGCTGAGCCGGACCCGGGCCGGCGATGTCGACGCACCGAAGTCGCTGACCGAGATCCTGCGCCCGGTCCAGATCGTCGCACCGTCGATGCCGGTGCTCGACCTCCTGCTGCAGATGCGCGAGAAGCGCCAGCACATGGCGCTGGTGATCGACGAGTTCGGCGGCATCGACGGGCTGATCACGATCGAGGATCTGGTCGAGGAGATCGTCGGCGAGATCGAGGACGAGCACGACATCGACGAGCCGCCGCAGCTGGTCGAGAAGCCGGACGGCACGTTGATCGCCGACGCCCGGCTGCCGATCGAGGCCTTCGAGGCCAAGGTCGGCACGGTGCTGGAGGAGGATGAGCGCGACGACATCGACACGCTCGGCGGCCTCGTCTTCGCGCTCGCCGGCCGGATCCCGGCGCGGGGCGAGCTGTTGACCCACCCCAAGGGATTCGAGTTCGAGGTGATCGATGCCGATCCGCGCCGGATCAAACGCCTCCGCATCCGCCGCAAGGACGGCGCCGACGCTGCGTGAGGCGGCCGGGCCGCTGCCCGGCCATGGTATCGAACGCCTCGCCGCCCGCATCGCGGCCTTGAGCCGCTGGCGCCGCTTCGGCGCCGCCATCGGCCTCGGTGTCCTGGCCAGCCTGTCGGTGCCGCCGCTCTACGCCGCGCCGCTGCTGTGGCTGGCCTTTCCCGGCCTGTTCTGGCTGCTGGCCGGCGCCCGCAGCGGCCTGTCCGCTTTCCTGACCGGCTGGGCCTTCGGCTTCGGCTTCTTCGTGCCCGGGCTGTACTGGGTGTCCTGGGCGCTGACCGTCGATCCGCGCTTCTTCTGGATGATCCCCTTCGCCATGGCCGGGCTGCCGGCGCTGCTGGGGATCTTCACCGGCCTCGCCGGGCTCGGCTTCCATGGGCTGCGCCGCGCCGGCTGGGGCGGCCCGCTGGCCCTGGCCGTCGCCTGGGGCTTGGCGGAATGGCTGCGCGGCCATGTCCTGACCGGCTTCCCCTGGAACCTGGTCGGCTACGCCTGGGTCGGATGGCTGCCGGTGCTGCAGGGCGTCTCGGTGATCGGCATCTACGGGCTGAGCGTCCTGACCGTGGCCGCCGCCACCCTGCCGGCGACGCTGGCCGGGCCGCGGCGCACCGGCTTGGCCGCCACGGCCGCCGGCATCGCCCTGTTCCTGGCGATCGCCGGCTGGGGCGCATTGCGGCTGGCCGGCGAGAGCAGCGTTACCCCCGTCTCCGGCGTCATTCTGCGCCTGGTGCAGCCGAACATCTCCCAGGCCGACAAATGGTCCGGCGACAAGCGGATCGAGAACTTCAACAAGCAGCTGGCGATGTCGGCCGCGCCGGGGATCGAGCATGTCACCGCGGTGATCTGGTCCGAGACCGCGGTGCCCTTCACCCTGTCCTGGGAGCCGGAGGCGCAGAAGGCGCTCGGCGCGATCCTGCCGCCCGGCGCCCTGGCCCTGGTCGGCGCCACCCGGGCCACGCCCTATGGCACCGAGCCGCTCGAGGCCTGGAACAGCGTCTATGCGGTCGACCGCGCCGGCACCGTGCTCGCCACCTACGACAAGGCGCATCTGGTGCCGTTCGGCGAATACGTGCCGCTGCGCGGCCTGCTGGCGCCCTTCGGCATCGAGAAGATCACCGCCGGGTCGGTCGACTTCTCGCCCGGGCCGGGGCCGCGCACCATCGACCTGCCCGGCCTGCCGCCGGTCAGCCCGCTGATCTGCTACGAGGCGATCTTCCCCGGCGCCGTGCTGGACCCCGCCGGCAAGCGGCCAGGCTGGCTGCTGAACGTCACCAATGACGGCTGGTACGGCATGACCAGCGGCCCGTACCAGCATTTCGCCATCGCCCGGACCCGTGCGGTGGAGGAGGGGCTGCCGCTGGTGCGCGCCGCCAACACCGGCATCAGCGGCGTGGTCGACGCCTATGGCCGGATCAGGGGCGAGATCGCTTTGGGCGAGGCCGGCATCCTCGACGCCCACCTACCGGCAGCGCTGCCGGAGACGCCCTATGCCCGGTGGGGCGAGGCCGGATTCTGGCTGCTGCTGCTTCTGGGGCTGCTGGCCGGCCGAATGGGGCGTCCAGTGCGATAGGCCGTGCCGCCGAGGCCCGAAGCTCGGACGATTTCCGCCGGACTGCCTTGAAGTTGCCTGGGTTGGCGCATTAGGATGCGCGCCTCGCGAAATGATCGCACCCGGCCCCTTGCGAATTGCTGCGGAGTGATGTGTGGCCGCATCCGATGCACCGAAACGGCCCCGCGGTCGTCCTCGGAATGACGAACCCAGCCCGCTCGACGTGTATATCGGCGGCCGCATCCGACTGCGGCGAACCCTTCTGGGGTACAGCCAGGCCAAGCTGGCGACGGCGATCGGCCTGACCTTCCAGCAGATCCAGAAATACGAGCACGGCTCGAACCGCATCGGCGCCAGCCGCCTGCACCAGCTGAGCCGGGTGCTGGAGGTGCCGGTCGACTTCTTCTTCGAGGATGCGCCCCCGGTCGACGGGCTGCCGGCGGCCGGCCTGGCCGAGGAGGCCGAGCCCTACGACGCCGGGCCCGACCCGATGCAGCGGCGTGAGACGCTGGAGCTGATCCGCGCCTATTACCGGGTCGAGGACCAGGCGACCCGGCGGCGCGTCCTGGACCTGCTCAAGGCCATGTCGGGGACCCGCGCCGAGGAGGGCGGCACCGACGCCGGCTGACTCCCGAACGGCACCGTACTTGACCGCGCCTCCGACCCTTGCGAAAAAGCTCGGTCGCCGCCGCACGACGTTTTCCACCATTCCCAGCGCAGCCAGGGGTTCGACGTGGCCAAAGGCAACTACATCTTCACCAGCGAATCGGTCTCGGAAGGACACCCCGACAAGGTTTGCGATCGGATTTCCGATTCCATCGTCGATCTCTATCTCGGCGCCGATCCCGAAGCCCGGGTGGCGGTCGAGACCCTGGCCACCACCAACCGGGTGGTGATCGCCGGCGAGGTCCGCGGCCCGGCCTCGATCACCCCCGACATGCTGGAGAGCACGGCCCGCCAGGCGGTACGCGACATCGGCTACGAGCAGGACGGCTTCCACTGGCGCAATGCCCAGGTCGACGTGCTGGTGCACCAGCAGTCGGCCGACATCGCCGTCGGCGTCGATGCCGCCGGCAACAAGGACGAGGGCGCGGGCGACCAGGGCATCATGTTCGGCTATGCCTGCCGCGAGACCGAGGCGCTGATGCCGGCGCCGATCCAGTTCTCGCACCAGATCCTGAAGAGCCTCGCCGACGCCCGCCATTCCGGCAAGGCGCCGCAGTTCGGCCCCGACGCCAAGGCGCAGGTCTCGCTGCGCTACGAGAACGGCCGCCCGGTCGCCGCCACCTCGGTGGTGGTCTCGACCCAGCACGCCGACGGCCTGGACCAGGCCGAGGTGCGCGAGATCGTCCGCCCCTATGTGCTGTCGGTTCTGCCCGAGGGCTGGATGTGCGACGAGCCGCATTTCTACGTCAACCCGACCGGCCGCTTCGTCATCGGCGGTCCGGACGGCGATGCCGGCCTGACCGGCCGCAAGATCATCGTCGACACCTATGGCGGCGCGGCCCCGCATGGCGGCGGCGCCTTCTCCGGCAAGGACCCGACCAAGGTCGACCGCTCGGCCGCCTATGCCGCGCGCTACCTGGCCAAGAACGTGGTCGCGGCCGAGCTGGCCGAGCGCTGCGTGATCCAGCTCAGCTACGCCATCGGCGTGGCCCATCCGCTGTCGGTCTACATCGACACCCAGGGCACCGGCCGGGTCGACGAGGACAAGCTGTCCGACGTGCTGCAGCAGCTGGTCAATCTCAGCCCGCGCGGCATCCGCACCCATCTCGGCCTGAACCGGCCGATCTACGCCCGCACCTCCTCCTACGGCCATTTCGGCCGCACGCCGGAGGCTGATGGCGGCTTCTCCTGGGAGCGGACCGACCTGGTGGACGACCTGCGCGGCGCGTTCTGATCCAATGACCGAACCGGACGGCGGCGCCGAAAAGCGCCGCCACTTCCACGGCCGGCGCCATGGGCGAAAGCTCCGCGCCGGCCGCGCTGCTTTGATCGACACGCTGCTGCCGCGGCTGACGGTGGCGCTGCCCGAGCACGGCGGCGCGCTGGACCCGGCCACGCTGTTCCCGCGCCCGCCGCGCGAGCTGTGGGTCGAGATCGGCTTCGGCGCCGGCGAGCATCTGGCCTGGCAGGCGGCGCACCGCCCCGATGTCGGCTTCATCGGCTGCGAGCCCTTCATCAACGGCATGGCGACGCTGCTGGCGGCGGTGGAGCGCGACGGCCTGGACATGGTCCGGCTCTGGCCGGACGACGCGCGGCCGCTCTTGGACCGGCTGCCGGACGGCTCGGTCGGCCGTCTCTTCCTGCTGTTCGCCGACCCCTGGCCGAAGCTGCGCCACCACAACCGCCGCTTCATCCAGGACGACACCGTGGCCGACCTGGCCCGGCTGCTGAAGGACGGCGGCGAGCTGCGCATCGCCACCGACGACGCGCCGCTGCTCGACTGGTCGCTGGAGCGCGTCCGCCGCAACCCGGCCTTCGCCTGGACCGCCGAGGGTCCGGCCGACTGGCGCGAGCGGACGGCCGATTGGCCGCCGACCCGCTACGAGGAGAAGGCCCTGCACGGCCGGCCCTACTACCTGCGCTTCCGCCGCCGGCCGCGGGGATAGCGGCACTGCATCAGCGAACGCGACTCATACCAGCGGCCTGAACTATAGACCTGTCATGGCGAGCCCCAAGGGGCGTGGCCATCCAGCGGCACCGGCCCCTGGATGGCCACGGCGCTGCGCGCCTCGCCATGACGATGGAGAGCCTGAGAGTCGAACTCGAAGATTCGGATATAGTGGTATCGAACTGGCCCAGTCGCGCTTCACCGATCTTGTGCGAGGTGCCCGATGACCGAGTTCGAGACCTTCGACAGCGTGTGGGACGCCATCGCCGACACGCCCGAGGAAGCGGCCAATCTGCGGACCCGCGCGGAACTGATGATGAAGATCGCCGAGATCCTCAAAGAAAAGGGCTGGACGCAGGCCGAAGCGGCGACGCATTGCGGCGTGACCCAGCCGCGGATCAACGATCTGCTGCGCGGGCGCGTTTCGCGCTTCTCCCTGGATGCCCTGGTGAACATCGCGACCGCCCTCGGCCGCCGCGTTCATGTCGAGCTGGACGCCGCGTAGCCGGCGGCTACTCCTTGGTCGCTCCCGCCATCATGCCGCTCATGAAGAAGCGCTGCAGGGCGATGAACAGCGCCAGGATCGGCAGGCTGGACAGCACCGCCATGGCCAGGAGGCGCGGCCAGTCGATATCCCACTGGCCGACGTAGTTGGCCAGCGCCAGCTGCACGGTCCAGCGCGACTGGTCGTTCACCACCAGGAACGGCCACAGATAGTCGTTCCAGCGCCAGACGAAGGTGAAGGCGGCCAGCGTGGCGATCGCCGGCTTGCACAGCGGCACCACGATGCGCCACAGGATGCGCCATTCGCTGGTGCCGTCGATCCGCGCCGCCTCCAGGAGGCTGTCCGGGATGCCGCGCATGTATTGCCGCATCAGGAACACGCCGGTCGGCGTCGCCGCGGGCGGGATGATCAGCCCCCACAGGCTGTCCAGGAGGCCGAGCCCCTTCAGCACCATGAACATCGGGATCAGCACGACCTGCAGCGGGATCATCATGGTCGCCATGATCAGCATGAAGCACAGCCCGTCGCCCGGGAACCGGTACTTCGACAGGGCGAAGCCGGCCATGATGCTGATCACCACCGACAGGATGCTGGACCCGACCGCGACCACGGCGGAGTTGGCGAAGAACAGGTCGAAGCGCGCGGCGCCGAGGGCGCTGGCGAAATTGTCGAGCGTCCAGTGCTGCGGCAGCAGCGTCGGCGGCCAGGCGAAGATCTCCATCGGCGGCTTCAGCGAGCTCGCCGCGATCCACAGCGGCGGGAACAGGAAGAACAGCAGGACCAGGGTGACGAGGCCGCCCCTGAGGCTTTTCGCGCCCATGCTCAGCGCTCCTTCGCCATGCGCAGCTGCAGCACCGTCAGCGCCATCAGGATGGCGAACAGCGCCATCGACTGGGCGGCGGCGAAGCCGGCCGAGGCCGGCTTGGTGAAGCCGGTCTCGTAGATCGCCTGGATCAGGTAGACCGTCGCCCGGCCGGGGCCGCCATGGGTCAGCGACACCACCACTTCATAGACCTTGAAGGCCTCGACCGAGGCGAGGACCAGGGCGATCAGCATGGTCGGGCGCAACAGGGGCAGGGTGATGCGGCGGAACATCCGCCAGGGCGACGCGGCGTCGATCGCCGCCGCCTCGTAATAGTCGCCGGGGATCATCATCAGCCCGGCGATGAAGATCATCATGTAGAAGCCGGCATTGGCCCAGACCCAGACGAAGACCAGCGCCGCCTGGGCCAGCAGCTCGTTCTCCAGCCACGGCACCGGGGCGATGCCGGCAAGATCGAGCACGAAGTTGATCAGGCCCGAGTTGTAGCCGAGCAGCCACTTCCAGACGATGCCGACGATCAAGAGGCTGGTCATGTAGGGGAAGAACACCACGGCGCGGATCGCGCCGACGCCGCGGAACGGGCGGGCCAGCAGCAGGGCGAGGGCGAGCGACACCGCGATCACCAGCGGCACCGCCACGCAGACGAAGCCGACCGTCTTGATCAGCGTGCCGGTGAATTCCGGGTCGCTCGCCAGCGCCAGGTAGTTGTCGAGCCCGACGAAGACCGGATGCGTGGCGGGCGCGCGCGGCGCCACCACCAGTCCGCGCTTGAAGAAGGAGGTCCAGAAGCCCTGGACCAGCGGGAACAGCGTGAAGACGGCGAGAAGCAGCAGCGTCGGCGCGACCAGCGCATAGGGGAACAGCCGCGCCCCCAGCCCGCGGCCCGCCGCGCCGTCCCGGTCGGGGCGCGCCGCGCCCCGACCCGCCGTCCCAAGCAGACTGGTCATTGCTCAGCCTTCAACGAGTCCTCGGCGGCCTTGGCGATGATGTCCATCGCCTGGGCCGATGTGATCTGCCCGGCCACGCGCTGGATCACCGCCTGCTTGATCGGGTCCCAGACATACTGCATCGCCGGGTTGCCCTGGTCGGTGCCGGCATAGAGCGGGCTGTCGGCCAGCTCCTTCTGCAGCGCCGCCAGCGCGGCGCTGGCCCTGGCGTCGCCGTAGTCGACCGGGCCGGTCTTCAGGCTGGCCGGGATCATCATCAGCGGCGCCGCATATTTGGCCTGCACCTCCGGCGTCGAGAACCA
Organism: Inquilinus sp. NPDC058860; assembly: GCF_042743185.1. NCBI lineage: Bacteria > Pseudomonadati > Pseudomonadota > Alphaproteobacteria > Rhodospirillales > Rhodospirillaceae > Inquilinus > Inquilinus sp. NPDC058860. The sequence goes on from NZ_JBHYMS010000002.1 coordinate 49,383, forward strand.
GCGCAGCACCTCGAGCGCCTCGTCGACATGCTCGCCGGTGTTGAAGGCGATGATGTAGTCGCCGCCGACCACGCTGGAAGCCACCTCGCCATGCGGCGTCGGCCCGGCCTGCCAGGCGAAGCCGGCATCCGTCACCAGGCTGCTGATCTGCCAGCTGCCCGACATCCAGGCCACCGCCTGGCCGTGCAGGAACAGCTGCTTCGGGTTGTCGGCGCTGGACCCCTTCCACAGCCCCGGCGGCATGTGGGTCTCGGTGATCTTGACGAAGTCGTCGAGGATCTGGGCGCCGCGCGCCGTGTCCAGCACCACCTTGTAGGGCGGCGCCTCGCTGAAGACGTGCTGGCCGTTGTGGTAGAGATAGGTGATCCAGCGGCTGGCCGAGACATCCCAGACCAGCGGGTAGCGGATTCCCGCCTTCTCCGACACCGCCTTGGTCGCGGCCAGGAACTCGTCCCAGGTCCAGCCCTTGGCCGGGTCGGGGATCGCCACCCCCGCCTTCCGGAAGGCGTCGGCGTTGAGGAAGATGCCGGTGGCGGTGACATCGAGCGGCGCCGCGATGATCTGGTCGCCCAGCTGCGCGCCGGTGGCCCAGGCCTGCACGAACTGGTCGAGATAATCCTTGCCGAAATCCGGCGCGAGGTCGGTCAGGAAGGGCCGGATCACCGGCCGCATGCTGGTGGTCTTGGCGAGGTCCGGCGCGGTGCCGGAGGCCGCGCCCTGGGCCAGCTTCTGGTCGTAGCCGTCATAGGGGACGAGCTGCAGCTTGAAGGTGGTGTCGGGGTGCTGCGCCGTGTATTCGGCCAGGAGGCTGCGCAGCACCTGCTCCTCCTTGTCGCTGTTGGTGGTCCACATCACCGTCAGCTCCGCCGCCATGGCCGAGCCGGCCATGGCCGTGAGCGCGGCGCCGACCAGAAGCGCGGTGCGGATGGGTCGCGTCATCTCGATTGCCTCCCGTTGCGGCCGGTTCACGGCCTTTGGTGATCCCCCGCCTCGCCGGCGAGGACCTGCGATGCGAATTCCAGCGCCACCCCGGCCGGCACGCCGCTCCAGCCCTGCAGCAGCGAGCCGCGGCCGAAGGGCGGGCTGAAATATTCGACGGCGCCGAGCCAGCCGTTCTCCAGGCAGCTCTCCCACCAGCGCAGCAGCGGGTAGCGCCAGCCCGGCAGGCCGCGGCGCAGCAGCTCGCGCGCCAGCACGCCGTCCCAGTAGGGCCAGTCGGAGCCGTTGTGGTAGCGGAAGGCGAAGGCCGATTTGGCCCGGGTGTCGCGCCGCCGCTTGTAGGGCGGGAAGGCGCAGAGCACGCCCCAGTCGCCATAGGGCTGGTCGGCATTGGCGCCGCTGTAGAGCCAGCGCTGCATCGCCTTCAGCGTCGCCCCGGCCCGGTCCGCCGTCAGCGCGTCGGAGCGCAGCAGCGTCAGGCTGTCGATGGCGAGGTGGTCCTCGGTGAAGCCGTCGTCGTTGCGGTATTCGGCGCACCAGCCGCGGTCGGCCAGCCACAGCCGCCGGCCGATCGCCTCTCGGGCCCGGGCGGCGACCTCCGCCGCCTCGGCCGCGAGGCCAGGGTCGCGGTCGCGGCCGAGCCCGGCGACGGCATCGAGCGCGCCCACCCACAGGCCGAGGTCATAGGCGACCAGCCCCTGGCGGTACACGTTGTCGGCCCAGTCGCGCTCGTGGTTCGGCTTCACCGGCAGCCCGTCGCCGGCTTCGTCGAAGCCGCGGTAGCGGGCGTAGATCGTGCGGATCAGCGGCCAGTGCCGCTCCGCCGGGCCGCTGTCGCCGGTGGCACGGACATAATCGGCGATCATCAGGATGAAGCAGAGCGGGCTGTCGAAATGGTCGCTCCACCAGTCGCCCGGCCGCAGATGCTCGCGCGAGATGAAGGGGTCGGTGCGCCGGAACACCTCCCAGGCGACGGATTGCTGCGGTCCGGACAGGATCACCGCGCTCGGCGCCTCGCCGTCCGGCTGGATCCCTGCCGCGAGCATGTCGATCTCGTCCCGCACCGCCTCCGGCGCCAGGGCCAGCAGCGGCTGCACCGTCCAGTAGCCGTCGCGGTAATAGGTCCGGGCCGGGGCGGAATAGGCCTGGCCGGCGGCGAGACCGGCGAAGCGGCCGGCCGGGTCGCGGCGGATGCTCGACAGCGCGGCATGCGCGCCCTGCTGCACCATGCTGCGCAGCACCGGATCGGCCGAGGGCAGGCGGTCGGTGGCGCGGATATGGGCTTCGGCCTCGGCCATGATCGCCGCGGCAGAAAGCGCCAGCGCCGCCTCGGCCTCCGCCCGGTCGGCACCGGCAGCGACGACCAGGTCGCCGCCGCGCGGCTGCAGCACCACGCAGCCCCAGGGCAGGTCGACGATGCGGCGCCCGCCGTCGCGTCGGACCGAGCCGGGCCGGCCGGCATCGCGGTGCCACCAGGCGCAGCGCGGCGCCGGCGTCACCCGCGCCGCATCGGCCACGCCGCGCAGCAGCAGCGCCGGCGCGCTCTGCGCCACATGCAGCGACCAGCCGGCTCCTTCCGCCCGGTTCGGGCCGTAGGTCACCGGCCCGGGCAGCACGCCGAGCGACAGCGTGGCGAGATGCCCGGCGCCCCAGATCGACACGCTGAGCCGGCCGTCCGGCAGCAGGTCGCCCTGCAGCCGCGGCGCCATGAAGGGCAGATGCACCGGCGCCTCGGCCCGCAGCAGCCCGCTGGCGAGCGGCGCCAGGGGCGCGGCCGGACGATCGAACTCGACGGCGACCATGGTCACGCGGCCTCCGCCAGCGGGGCGAGCGCCCGGCCGTCATCCTCGCGGAAGACATGGCAGCGCCCGGGCGGCAGCGACAGCGGCAGCACCGAGCCGACGGCGACCGAGAGCTGGTCCGGCACATGCAGGATGGCGCTGTCGGCGGCGCCTTCGACCGCGCCGTAGACATAGGTCTCGGTGCCGACATTCTCGCTGTGCTGGACCAGCAGGCGGACCGGCCCGTCGTCGCCGAGGCGCAGATGCGACGGCCGGATGCCGACCGAGACCGCCGCGCCCGGCGCCAAGCCGCCGGCATCGACCGGCAGCGTGACGGAGCCGAGGCCGGGCGCGTCGATGACGGCTCCGGCCTCCGACCGCCCTGTCAGCGTGCCGGCGAACATGTTGATCCGCGGCGAGCCGATGAAGCCGGCGACGAATTTGTTGGCCGGCCGGTTGAACAGCTCCAGCGGCGGGCCGAACTGCTCCAGCCGGCCGTCGCGCAGCACGGCGATCCGCCCGGCCATCGTCATCGCCTCGACCTGATCGTGGGTGACGTAGATCATGGTGGTGCCCAGCTCGCGGTGCAGCTTGCTGATCTCGGCCCTCGTCTGCACCCGCAGCGCCGCGTCGAGGTTGGACAGCGGCTCGTCGAACAGGAACAGCGACGGGTTGCGGACGATCGACCGGCCGATGGCGACGCGCTGGCGCTGGCCGCCGGACAGCTCCTTCGGCCGGCGGTCGAGATAGGCCTCGATCGCCAGCATTTTCGCTGCTGCCAGGATGCGCCGTTCGATCTCGGCCCGCGCCATGCGCAGGTTCTCCAGCCCGAAGGACAGGTTCTGGCGCACGGTCATGTGCGGGTACAGGGCGTAGGACTGGAACACCATGGCGATCTCGCGCGCCGCCGGACTGGCCGCGGTGACGTCCTTGCCGCCGATGCGGATGATGCCCTCGGTCGGCGTCTCCAGCCCCGCGATCAGCCGCAGCAGGGTGGACTTGCCGCAGCCCGAGGGGCCGACGAAGACCACGAACTCGCCGTCGCGGATCTCGAGATCCATGCCGTGGATCACCGGGACCGGGCCGAAGGTCTTCTTGATGCGGTCGAGGGTCAGGGACGCCATTCCGTCAGCTCCGGCTATCGGGGGCCAGGTCGGGTGTGGTGGTCACGTGCCGCAGCACCATCGCCGCCCGGTTCCATCCGGGCGGCAGCAGCGTGGGACGCCGCAGCCGGATCTGAGCCAAGCCGAGGTCGTCGACATGCAGGGCGTAGAGCGCCGGCATCCCGCCGTCATAGGGCACCAGGCCGACGATCCGTCCGTCGGCGCCGCGCACCCAGGCGTTCCTGCGGCCCTCCTGTCCCGGCTCGGGCGCCAGGTCCGTGGTGGTCGGGCGCAGGTCGTAGTGACCGACCGGATCCTCGCGCCCGGCCACCTGCCGCAGGTCGATATTGGCCAGCGTGACCGGGCCGACCGGCCGGTCCGGCAGGCCGACCAGGACCACGGCGCCCTGAGCCCGGCCGGACAGGCCGTCGATGACGATGTCCTGCACCGGGCCCGGCTCGATCCCGGGATGACGGCGGGCGATGGTGATCGTCACCGGCTCGCCGCAGCCCCAGAAGCCTTCCGGGGTCTGGTGGCAGTCGACCGTCACCCCGCTCACCCGGATGCGCTCGATCACCCCGCCGTCGCGCGAGAAGATGCCGAAGGCCCGGTTCGAGGCGGCGACCACGCAATCGGCGAAGACCACGTCGCGGATGTCGGCCCAGGTCTCGGTGCCGATCTTCAGCGCGCAGCTCTCGCTCTCGATCACGCAGCCGGTGACGACGATCCGCTCGCAGGGGCGCAGCCGGGCGCGGCGCGTCGTCTTCAGGCAGATGCCGTCATCCGCAGCGCTGATGAAGCAGCCTTCGATCCGGGCATCGGCGCAGCCGTCGAGATTGATGCCGTCGGTGTTGGGCATGCGCTTGTCGTTGCGGATCTCGACATTGCGCACCACCGCCCGGCGGCAGCCGACCAGGTGGACCGTCCACATCGGCGAATCCTCGATGCCGATATCGGCGATCTCGACCCGCTCGCAGTCCTCGAACACCACCATGCGCGGCCGGCGGTCGACCGGCAGATGCGTGCCCAGGCTGCCGGCGCCGGGAACGCGCCAGTGCCGGCTGTCGCCGACCAGGAGGCCGTGGCCGGTGATGCCGATATCGCGGGCGCCAATGGCGATGATGAAGCCGCGGTCGGAGTCCTCGGCGATGCTGTCGACCGCCGTCTCGGCATAGCGGTCCCAGCCCGGCGCCGCCGCCAGCCGGGCGCCGGCCGACAGATGCAGCCGCACCCCATCGAGCAGGCGCAGGCCGCCGCTGGTCCAGTCGCCCGGCGGCACCGTCACCACGCCGCCGCCCTGGGCATGCGCCGCAGCGATGGCGGCGCGGATCGCCTCCGTCAGATCGGTGCCGGTCCCGGGCAGGGCGATGGCGACGGGATCAGGCGGCATCGGTCAGCATCCTCAGGGTGAGGGGCAGCGGCAGCTCGCCCGGCAGGTCGTTGGCGCCGAACAGCGCGTTGTGCAGCCGGTTCAGCCCGACCGCGAGCGAACCGATCAGGGTGGCGCGGTTGCCCAGGCTGCTGCATTCGACCGGCGGCGGGTCGATCAGGCAGCGCTGCAGCGCCGGCTCGATCAGGTCCCGCATCTCCGGCCGGATGCCGATGCTGCCGCCCAGCACCACCCGTTCCGGATCGACCACGGCGCAGATCGCGGCAATCGCCAGGGCCAGGAGGCGCGCGGTCTCCGCCAGGGTGTCCCGGGCCGGGGCTTCGCCGGCGGCGGCGCGATCGAAGATGTCGCGCACCGAGAGGCCGGGGGTGCCGCCCGCCGCCTCGTGGCGGGCGACGATGCCGCCGGCCGCCGCCGCGGCCTCCAGCACACCTTTGGAGCGCAGCTCCGGATCGAAGGGGTCGCCGCCGAGGGGCAGGTAGGAGACCTCGCCCGCCGCGCCGCGGGCGCCGCGCAGCAGCCTGCCGTCGACCAGCACCCCGGCGCCGATGCCGGTGCCGATCGCCATGAACACCAGGCTGGCGGCGTCCCGGCCGCGGCCCTGCCAGTGCTCGCCGATGACGCCGAGATTGACGTCGTTCTCGATCCGGACCGGGCAGCCGAGCGCCGCTTCCAGCGCGCCGCGCACGTCGAAGCCGTCGAAATCCGGGATGTTTGGGGCGAGGCGGATGCTGCCCGAGGCCGGGTCGAGCACGCCGGGGCTGCCCAGCACCGCGACCTTGATCCGGCCGGCGTCGATGCCGCTGCGGGCGACCAGCCGGTCCCGCAGCGCCACGATCTGGGCCAGGATGGCCTGGCCGCCGGCCAGGTCGGTCGGCGCCACCACCTCGTCGACGATGCTGCAGGCGAGATCGGCCAGGGCGACGATCACCTTGCTGCCGCCGAGATCGATGCCGAGGACGAAGGCGGCGTCGGGCCGGACCTCGTAGGTGACGGCCGCACGGCCGATCGCGCCATGCGTGCGGCCGGTCTCGCGCACCCAGCCCGCCTCCTCCAGCACCCGCATCACCTCGGAGATCGTCTGCTTCGACAGCCCCGTCTCCCGCGCGATCTGGGAGCGCGAGATCGGCCCGCGATGGAGGACCGTCTCCATCACGGCGCGGAGGCTGAGCTGACGCGTCAGCGGCACGGGGTTGTCGAGGCGTTGCATCGTCCGTATTTGTTCGGCAGGTTGACGAACTAAGCCTGACGCAGAAAAACGGATGCTGTCAACGGGTGAATCGGGGCTGGTTGGAACGCTGGTTCGCTCCCTGACCCGGGCCGCACCGAATCGGGCCGCGGCTTGCGGGGGCGAATCAGGTTGCGTATCTGTGGCGGATCGCTATATATCACCGCAGTTACCCATAGCGTTCGGCTTGACTATGGTTCAGTCGAACGATTGAGAGGGTGGGCTGCGGCCCGCCTTTTTTCGTTGTGGTGACGGCTTTCCAAGGCTCTGGACGCGGGGAATGCCGGAGAGGATGACGCAAGTGGATCAGGTGCGCGCGATCGTGGCGCCGTCGCTGGAGGCGATGGGCTATGAGGTCGTGCGCGTCCTCATGACCGGCGGCGAGCACCGGCCGCAGCTGCAGATCATGGCCGAGCGGATCGACCGCCGCGGCATGACCGTGGACGACTGCGCCGAGATCAGCCGCGCGGTGTCGGCGATCCTCGATGTCGAGGATCCGATCCCGACGGCCTACACGCTCGAGGTCTCCTCCCCCGGCATCGACCGCCCGCTGACCCGGCCCGTCGACTATGAGCGTTTCCTCGGCCACGAGGCGCGGCTCGAGACGCGGGTTCCGGTCGACGGCCGCAAGCGCTTCCGCGGCGTCCTGGCCGGGATCGAGGACGAGACGGTGCTGCTGCGGTCCGAGGAGATCGGGGAGGAGCCGGTGCGGCTGCCCTTCGCCGAGATCCAGCGGGCGAAGCTGATCCTCACCGACGCCCTGATCGAAGCCGCCGCCGCAGAGGTCGAGCAGGCCGAGGCCGCGGCCGCAGCTGCGGCCCCGCAGCCCGACGCCCCCCAGGCCGACGCCCAAGACGCATAGGAACGCCCAAGGCTATGGAACTGCTGCACGTTGCCGATGTCGTGGCCCGCGAGAAGAGCATCGATCGCGACGAGGTGCTGACCGCGATGGAGCAGGCCATCCAGAAGGCCGGCCGCTCCAAATACGGCCATGAGCACGACATCCGCGCCCATATCAACCGCAAGTCGGGCGATATCGAGCTGCGTCGCTACCGCCAGATCGTCGAGACGGTCGAGGACGAGGCCACCCAGCTGGACGCCAGGGACGCGGCCAAGCGCTGGCCGCATATGAAGGTCGGGGAGTTCGTCATCGACGACCTGCCGCCGATCGATTTCGGCCGCATCGCCGCCCAGACGGCGAAGCAGGTGATCGTGCAGAAGGTGCGGGAGGCCGAGCGCCACCGCCAGTTCGAGGAATACAAGGACCGCGTCGACGAGATCGTCAACGGCTCGGTCAAGCGCGTCGAATACGGCAACGTCACGGTCGACCTCGGCCGGGCCGAGGGCGTCATCCGCCGCGACGAGCTGCTGCCGCGCGAGCATTTCAAGGTCGGCGACCGCGTCCGCGCCTTCATCTACGACGTGCGCGAGGAGCCGCGCGGGCCGCAGATCTTCCTGTCGCGCACCCATGGCCAGTTCATGGCCAAGCTGTTCGCCATGGAGGTGCCGGAGATCTATGACGGCATCATCGAGATCAAGTCGGTGGCCCGCGACCCGGGCAGCCGCGCCAAGATCGCGGTGATCTCGAAGGACAGCTCGATCGACCCGGTCGGCGCCTGCGTCGGCATGCGCGGCAGCCGCGTCCAGGCCGTGGTGGGCGAGCTGCAGGGCGAGAAGATCGACATCATCCCGTGGTCCGGGGACGCCGCGACCTTCGTGGTCAACGCCCTGGCCCCGGCCGAGGTGGCCAAGGTGGTGCTCGACGACACCCAGAACCGGATCGAGGTGGTGGTGCCGGACGACCAGCTGTCGCTGGCGATCGGCCGCCGCGGCCAGAACGTCCGCCTCGCCTCGATGCTGACCGGCTGGGACATCGACATCCTGACCGAGGCCGAGGAGAGCGAGCGCCGCCAGGAGGAGACCCGGCAGCGCAGCGAATTGTTCATGGAGGCCCTGGACGTCGACGACGTCATCGCCCATCTCCTGGTGGCCGAAGGTTTCCGTCAGGTCGAGGAGATCGCCTACACGCCGCTCGACGAGCTGGCGGAGATCGAGGGCTTCGACGAGGGCGTGGCCGGCGAGCTGCAGGAGCGCGCGCTGCGCTGGCTCGAGGAGCGCGACCGGCAGCTGACCGAGCGGTATAAGGAGCTCGGTGTGGCCGACGACCTGGCGGCGCTGGAGGCATTGACCCCGGCGATCCTGGTCAAGCTCGGCGAGAACGGGGTCAAGACCCTGGACGATTTGGCGGATCTGGCCGGCGACGAGCTGGTCGAGATCCTCGGTGAGAAGACGATTTCCCTCGACGATGCCAACGCCCTGATCATGCAGGCGCGGGCCCATTGGTTCGAGGAGGAGGAGAAGGCCTGAGCGACGCGACCGTCCATTTCCCCGAGGATGCGGAGCAGCCCGAGGCCGAAGGGCCCGAGCGGCGTTGCATCGCGACCGGAGCCGTGCGGCCGAAGGCGGAGCTGATTCGCTTCGTCGTCGGCCCCGACGGCCAGGTCGTGCCCGATCTGGCGGAACGGCTGCCGGGCCGCGGACTGTGGGTGAGCGCCGAGCGCGAGGCCTTGCTTCGGGCCCAGGCCAAGGGCCTGTTCGCCAAAGCGGCGCGCCAGTCGGTCCGTGCCCCGGACGATCTGGTCGATCGGATCGCAGCGCTCCTGCATCGGAGCTGCATCGATCTCATCGGGATGGCACGCCGGGCGGGACAGGCGGTGGCCGGATATGAGAAAGTGCACGCGTGGCTGGCCGAGGGCCGCGCCGCGGTGCTGCTGGCAGCATCGGATGGCGCTGCGGACGGGCGAGCCAAGCTGGCGGCCCTGGCCGCCGCGGTCCGGCCGGCGCCGGCACTTGTGGAGATCTTCTCCGCCGACGCACTCGGGATGGCCTTTGCCCGGGACCGCATGGTACACGCTGCGATCGCTCGCGGCGGTCTGGCGGAGCGGCTGGTCGCGGAAGCGGCACGGCTGGACGGAATTCGTGGTCGAGCCGACCGGGTCGGACCGGCTGGACGTGGTGTGGTCGACGGGGCATCGGGTGCCGCGCCGGCCTTCTCTGTGCAGGGATAGCGGCGGATCACGCTGGACGATATGACGGATAGCAAGGAACAGGATCGCAAGACGCTGTCGCTGGGCAGTGCGAAGCCCAAGCTCACCCTCGGTGGGAAGCCGGGTGACGGGGGCCAGGTGCGCCAGCAATTCAGCCATGGCCGCTCCAAGGCGGTGACCGTCGAGGTCAAGCGCCAGCGCGGCGGCACCAACACGGCCCTCGCCGATGGCGGCGCGGCGGCACGGCGGGCGGCCGAAGGCCAGCCCGGCCGCAGCGCCCGAGGCGGTGGCGGCGGCGGCATGCTGGGCGGACGGGTTCTCTCGCAGGCCGAGCGCGAGGCGCGGCAGCGCGCCCTGCAGGTCGCCCTGCGCGAAGAGGAAGCGCGCCGGCACCTGCCGGAGCCGGCCGAGCCCGAGCAGGTCGCGGACAGCGAGGCCGTCGAGGCCGCGCCGGAACCGGCCATGCCGCTCGACCCCGAGTCGCTGCGCCGGCGGGAGCTCGACGAGCTCAACGCGATCGAGAGCGAAGCCAAGCGCAAGATCGAGGAGGAGCGCTTCCTGCTCGAGGAGGAGCAGAAGCGCCGTGACGCCGAGCGCGCGGCCGAGGACGCCCGCCGCAAGGCGGTCGCCGACCGCTCCGGCCAGGCCGCTGCGGCCCGGGCCCCGGCCGAGCCGGCCGGTCTGCGCGGCGTGCCGGCCACGGCCGATGATGAAGAGGACAGCCGCCGTCGCGGCGGCGGCCCCGGCCGCGGTGCGCCCGGCCGTGGCGCCCTGCCCGGCCGCGGTGCCCCCGCGAGCCCGCCCCGGCGCGCCCCGGGCCCCGGCAAGTCCGAGCCGAAGCGCCGCTCCGGCAAGATGACCGTGGTTCAGGCCCTCAGCGACGATGGCGAGACCCGCGGCCGCAGCCTGGCGGCGATGCGCCGGGCCCGGGAGCGCGAGCGCCTGGCCCAGCTGAGCCAGAACCAGGAGAAGTTCTCCCGCGAGGTGATCATCCCCGAGGTCATCACCGTGCAGGAGCTGGCCAACCGCATGGCCGAGCGCGGCGGCGACGTGGTCAAGTCGCTGATGCGCATGGGCGTGATGGCGACGATCACCCAGTCGATCGATGCCGACACCGCCGAGCTGGTGGTGGCGGAATTTGGACATAAGGTAAAGCGCGTGGCCGAATCCGACGTCGAGATCGGCCTGCGCGGCGACGAGGACGCGGCGGAGGAGCTGCAGCCGCGGCCCCCGGTCGTGACCATCATGGGCCACGTCGATCACGGCAAGACCTCGCTGCTGGACGCCCTGCGTCACACCAACGTGGTGTCCGGCGAGGCCGGCGGCATCACCCAGCACATCGGCGCCTATCAGGTGCAGGTCCCATCCGGCCAGCGCGTCACCTTCATCGACACGCCGGGCCACGCCGCCTTCACCGAGATGCGGGCCCGCGGCGCCAACACCACCGACATCGTCGTGCTGGTGGTGGCCGCGAATGACGGTGTCATGCCGCAGACGATCGAGGCGATCCGCCACGCCCGCGCCGCGGAAGTCCCGATCATCGTCGCGATCAACAAGATCGACCTGCCCGACGCCAAGCCCGACCGCGTGCGCACCGAACTGCTGCAGCACGAGATCGTGGTCGAGGAGATGGGCGGCGAGACGCTCGACGTCCCGGTCTCGGCCAAGACCGGCGCCGGCCTCGACAAGCTGGTCGAGACCATCCTGCTGCAGGCCGAGGTGCTCGACCTCAAGGCCAACCCGGACCGCCCGGCCGAAGGCTCGGTGATCGAGGCGAAGCTGGAGCGCGGCCGCGGCTCGGTCGCGACCGTCCTGGTCCAGCGCGGCACCGTCAAGGTCGGCGACATCTTTGTCACCGGCGGCGAATGGGGCCGCGTGCGCGCCCTGCTCGACGACCGCGGCCAGAACCTGAAATCGGCCGGGCCCGCCCAGCCGGTCGAGGTGCTCGGCCTCAACGGCACGCCGCTCGCCGGCGACGACTTCGTGGTCGTCGACAGCGAGGCGCGAGCCCGCGAGATCACCGAGTTCCGCAACCGCAAGCGGCGCGAGGCGTCCCATGTCGCCACCGCGCGCGGCTCGCTCGAGCAGATGTTCGAGAAGATCCGCGAGGGCGAGGCGAAGGAGCTGCCGGTCATCATCAAGGGTGACGTGCAGGGTTCGGTCGAAGCCATCGCCGGGTCGCTGGAGAAGGCCGCGGGCGACAATGTCGAGGTCAAGGTGCGGGTGCTGCACTCCGCGGTCGGCGCCATCACCGAGAGCGACGTCACCCTCGCCGCCTCGACCGGCGCCATGCTGATCGGCTTCAACGTCCGCGCCAACCCGCAGGCGCGGGAGATGGCCAAGCGCGACGGGGTGGAAATCCGCTACTACTCGATCATCTACAACGTGATCGACGACGTGAAGGCGGCCCTGACCGGCCTCCTGGCGCCGAAGATGCGCGAGAACTACATCGGCAATGCCGAGATCCGCGAGGTGTTCAACATCACCAAGGTCGGCAAGGTCGCCGGCTGCATGATCACCAACGGCGTGGTCAAGCGCGGTGCCGGTGTCCGCCTGCTGCGCGACAACGTCGTGGTCCACGAGGGCACGCTGAAGACCCTGAAGCGCTTCAAGGACGAAGTCCGCGAGGTGCGCGAGGGCTACGAATGCGGCATGGCCTTCGAGAACTACGACGACATCCGCGCCGGCGACGTGATCGAGTGCTTCGAGCTGGTCGAGGAGGTCCGCGCGCTCTAGGGCCGGACTTCCTGATTTCCTGCACCATCGCCGCCGATCGGGACTATCCTCGGTCGGCGGTGGATGGATCCTTCCCCCGGTCCGGCCCAAGCCGGACCGCGGCGTTTTGAGAACGACCCCATGCGACACACCACTGCCAACGGCCCGAGCCAACGCCAGCTGCGCGTCGGCGAGGAGCTGCGCCACGCCCTGGCCGCCATCCTGCTGCGCGGCGAGATGCACGACCCCGACCTTGCCGGCGTCTCGATCACCGTCTCCGAGGTCCGGCCCAGCCCGGACATGAAGCACGCCACCGTCTTCGTCACCACGCTGAACGGCGACAAGATGGACGTCGTGCTGCCGGCGCTGCGCCGTGCCGCATCCTTCCTGCGCGGCCAGGTCGCGAAGACCGTCCGGCTGCGCCACACGCCCCAGCTCAGCTTCCAGGCCGACACCTCGTTCGACTACGCGCAGAAGATCAACACGCTGCTGCATCAGGACGTGATCGCCCGCGACCTGTCCGACGACGAAGGTCCGTCGGACGGCAAGGCGGACGACGCCGATGGCGCGTAAGAATGGCGCGTAAGAAGCGCGGCCGCCCGGTGCATGGCTGGGTGGTGGTCGACAAGCCGGTCGGCGTCACCTCGACCCAGGTTGTCGGCCGCATCCGCCGGATCTTCGACGCCGAGAAGGCCGGCCATGCCGGCACGCTGGACCCGCTGGCCAGCGGCATCCTGCCGATCGCGCTGGGCGAGGCGACCAAGACCGTGCCCTATGCCATGGACGGCGAGAAGACCTACCGCTTCACCGTGCGCTGGGGCGAGGCGCGCGACACCGACGACGCCGAAGGCCGGGTCACCGCGACCAGCGAAATGCGCCCCGAGCCCGATGCCGTCGCCGCGGTGGTGCAGCGCTTCATCGGCGAGATCAGCCAGGTGCCGCCGGCCTTCTCCGCGATCAAGGTCGACGGCGAGCGCGCCTACGACCTGGCCCGCGCCGGCGAGGCGGTGCAGCTGGCGGCGCGGCTGATCCGGATCGACGACCTGCGTCTGGCCGAGATCCCCGACCGCGACCACGCCACCTTCGACGTGCAGTCCGGCAAGGGCGCCTATATGCGCGGCCTGGCCCGCGACATCGCCCTCGCCCTCGGCACGGTGGGACACATCGTCGCATTGCGCCGCACGCGAGTCGGGCCCTTCGGCCTTGACGACGCGGTCCCCTTGGAGCATATCGACGCGCTAGCCAAGCAGCCGGGGGCCGAGCAATCGGCCCTCGACGGCATTCTGCTTCCGGTCGAGACCCCGCTGGACGACATCCCGGCGGTGGCCCTGACGGAAGCTGAAGCGCATCGGATGCGGCACGGCCAGTCGGTCGCGCTGCTACGGCGCTCGGATCGGGAGCGGATCGCCGCCCTCGATCTCGATCCGGACAACCCGGACGCCATCGTTCTGGCCACCTGCGGGGACGCCCCCGTGGCCCTGGCCCGTATCGACGGCGGCGAGATCCGGCCGGTGCGCATCCTCAACCTCTGATTCAGGAGACCACGATGTCGATTACGCCGGAGCGCAAGCAGGAAGTCATTGGCGCCTACGCCCCCAAGGCCGGGGACACCGGTTCGCCGGAGGTGCAGGTCGCGATCCTGTCCGAGCGCATCGCCAACCTGACCGAACACCTGAAGACCCACTCGAAGGACTTCCACAGCCGTCGGGGTCTTCTGATCATGGTCGGCCGCCGCCGCCGCCTGCTCGACTATCTCAAGCGCAAGAGCGTCGTGCGCTATGACGAGGTCATCAAGCGTCTCGGCCTGCGCCGCTGATCCGACGCATGCCCGTCCAGTGCCTTTGCCCGGGTCGCCAGATGATCGGGATCCCACCGATCATGCGGCCGCCCGCGGCGGAGGCCTGCGCCGGTCCCGCACCAGACAGCACATCCGTTTCGTGACATCGGCGCCGCCGGCAACCCTGCCGGCGGCGCTTGTCGTATTTCGCCCCCGGGCCCGGCGTGGAGCGGCCCGACCCCGATAGGCCCATCGAGGCACGGGGTGTCCGATGAAGGAAAAGCGATGTTCAACATCTATCGCAAAGAGATCAACTGGGGCGGCCGCAAGCTGGTCCTCGAGACGGGCAAGATCGCCCGCCAGGCCGACGGCGCCGTGCTCGTCACCTATGGCGAGAGCGTCGTGCTCTGCACCGCGGTCGGGTCGAAGCAGAAGTCGAAGTTCGACTTCTTCCCGCTGACCGTGAACTACCAGGAGAAGGCGTTCGCCGCCGGCAAGATTCCGGGCGGCTTCTTCAAGCGCGAAGGCCGCCCGTCCGAGAACGAGACGCTGGTCAGCCGCCTGATCGACCGCCCGATCCGCCCGCTGTTCCACCCGAGCTACCGCAACGAGACCCAGGTCGTCGCCACGGTGCTGAGCCACGATCTGGAGAATGATCCGGACATCGCGGCCCTGGTCGGCGCTTCCGCCGCCCTGACCATCTCCGGCATCCCGTTCCTGGGCCCGATCGGCGCCGCCCGCGTCGGCTATATCGACGGCCAGTACGTGCTGAACCCGACGATCGCCCAGACCGCCGAGAGCCAGCTCGACCTCGTGGTCGCCGGCACCGACGAAGGCGTGCTGATGGTCGAGTCCGAGGCGCATGAGCTGACCGAGGAGATCATGCTCGGCGCCGTCGCCTTCGGCCATGCCGCCGCCAAGCAGGTGATCCAGGCGATCATCGAGCTGGCCGAGCTGTGCGCCAAGGAGCCCTGGGCGCTGAGCGAGGAGCCGGCCGAGGTCGCCTCCGTCAAGGCCAAGTTCCAGGCCGTCGCCGGCGAGCTGCGCGACGCCTACAAGATCGTGCGCAAGCAGGACCGCTACGCCGCGGTCGACGCGGTCAAGGAGAAGGCGCTGGCCCTGCTCGAGGGCAACGAGGCCGAGCTGGCCGTCGGTTCGGGCGTGTTCAAGGACTTCGAGAGCGACATCGTCCGCGGCAGCATCCTGGACACCGGCCTGCGCATCGACGGCCGCGACACCAAGACGGTCCGCCCGATCGTCGCCGAGGTCGGCGTGCTGAAGCGGGCCCATGGCTCGGCCCTGTTCACCCGCGGCGAGACCCAGGCGCTGGTGGTCACCACGCTGGGCACCGGCCAGGACGAGCAGATCATCGACGCGCTCGAGGGCGAGTACCGCGAGAACTTCATGCTGCACTACAACTTCCCGCCCTATTCGGTCGGTGAAGCGGGGCGCATGGGCAGCCCGGGCCGCCGCGAGATCGGCCACGGCAAGCTGGCCTGGCGCGCGGTGCATCCGATCCTGCCGTCGAAGGAGCAGTTCCCCTACACCATCCGCGTGGTGTCGGAGATCACCGAGTCGAACGGCTCCTCCTCGATGGCCACGGTCTGCGGCTCGTCGCTGGCGCTGATGGATGCCGGCGTGCCGCTGGGCAGCCCGGTGGCCGGCATCGCCATGGGCCTGATCAAGGAGGGCGAGCGCTTCGCCGTCCTGACCGACATCCTGGGCGACGAGGACCATCTCGGCGACATGGACTTCAAGGTGGCCGGCACCGAGCGCGGCATCACCGCCCTGCAGATGGACATCAAGATCACCTCGATCACCGAGGAGATCATGAAGATCGCGCTGGAGCAGGCGCGCGAGGGCCGCGTCCACATCCTCGGCGAGATGTCCAAGGCGCTGTCGGCGGCCCGCGGCGAGGTCAACAAGAACGCGCCGCGGATCACCACCTTCTCTATCCCGAAGGACAAGATCCGCGAAGTGATCGGCACCGGCGGCAAGGTGATCCGCGAGATCACCGAGACCACCGGCGCCAAGATCGACATCGAGGACGACGGCACCATCAAGGTGGCGGCGGTCGACGAGACGGCGGCCGAGGCGGCGATCAACTGGATCAAGGGCATCGTCGCCGAGCCCGAGGTCGGCAAGATCTATAGCGGCAAGGTGGTGAAGGCGGTCGATTTCGGTGCCTTCGTCAACTTCCTGGGCAGCCGCGACGGCCTGGTCCACATCTCGGAGATGCGGCCCGGCCGCGTCGCCAAGGTGGCCGACGTCGTCAAGGTCGGCGACGAGGTCAAGGTCAAGGTCCTCGGCTTCGACGACCGCGGCAAGATCAAGCTGTCGATGAAGTTCATCGACCAGCAGACCGGCGCCGAGCTGCCGCGCGAAGAGGCGCAGCGCCAGACCGACGCCGCCAACTGAGGCATCGCCTCGGCGGAATGGACAGGGGCGGCCTTCGGGCCGCCCCTTTTTTCATTTGCGCCTACGCCCGCGTGAAGCCGGCGGTGTCCAGCGGCAGCTTGCGGACCCGCTTGCCGGTGGCGGCGAAGACGGCGTTGCACAGCGCCGGGATCACCGGCGGCAGCGCCGGCTCGCCCAGGCCGGTCGGCGGAAAGTCGCTGGCCATGAACTCGACCGCGATGTCGGGCGTGCCCGGGATCCGCGGCAGCGGGTAGGTGTCGAAGTTCTCCTGCTCGACGCGTCCGCCGGCCAGCGTGATCGCGAGGCCGCCCAGCGCCTGGCCGAGCCCGTCGATCACCGATCCGCGCACCTGGTTCTCGGCGCCCGACGGGTTGACGATCTGGCTGCCGATGTCGCCGGCCACCCAGACCCGCGGCACCCGCACCGTGCCGTCCTGCGCCACCGCCGCCTCCACCACCTCGGCGAAATAGCCGAGATGGCAGAAGTAGAAGGCGAAGCCCTTGCCGCTGCCGGCCGCCGGCTTGACCGGCCAGCTGGACATTGCCAGGGCCCTCTGGATCACGCCGCGGGCGCGGCCGGTGTGGAACTGCACCTGCGACCCCTGCCGCGCCGGCAGCGCCCGGGGCTCGCCGAGCAGCCCCAGCAGCAGCGTCGGCAAGTCGGTGCCGGCCTCGGCCGCCACCTCGTCGAGGAAGGACTGGTAGGCCCAGGCCAGCCCGTTCGACCGCGGTGCCCGCATCGGCCCGGTCGGCACCACGCTGTCGATGCCCGACTGGGCGAACAACAGGTTCGGCACCATCAGCGCCGGCAATTCCTGGAAGTCGAAGTCGCCGCCCGACACCGGCTTGCCGCCCCGGGTCAGGGTGACGAAATGGGCGGCGAAGGCGGTCGGCTTGCCGGCCGCGTCGAAGCCGGCGGTGAAGCGGTGCCAGCCGGCCGGGCGGTAGAAGTCGTGCTGGATGTCCTCGGTCCGCGACCACACCAGCTTGACCGGCGTGCCCGGCACCTGCCGCGCGATCGCCGCCGCCTGCACGACGTAATCGTTCATCAGCCGCCGGCCGAAGCCGCCGCCGATGCGCGGCATGTGCATGGTGATCGCCTCGGGCTTCAGCCCCAGCGCCTCGGCCACCAGGCCGCGCCCGCGCTGCGGCATCTGGGTCGGCGCCCACAGCTCCAGCGTGCCGTCCTCGCGGTAGAGGGCGGTGCAGTTCTGCGGCTCCAGCGGCGCATGCGACAGATACGGATAGGCGTAGTCCGCCGTGATCCGCTTGGCGGACCCGGCCAGCGCGCCTTCGACATCCCCGGCGCGGAACAGCTCGGCCTGAGGCGTGCCGTCGAACAGCGCCCTGGCCCGGGCGTCGTAGCCGTCGGTGCTCTGCGCCGCGCCCGGCCCCTCGTCCCATTCGACCTTCAGCGCCTGCCGCGCCTGGTTGGCCAGCCACCAGTTGGTCGCCAGGACCGCGACGCCGTCGACCAGGCTTTCCGGCCGGCCGTTGCCCTTGACCGTGAACACCTGGCGCACGCCCGGCTGGCCGCGGGCGGCGTCGAGATCGGCGGATCGCAGCGTGCCGCCGAACACCGGGCAGCGCTCGAACACCGCGTACAGCATGCCGGGCAGGCGCGTATCGATGCCGAAGATCGGCTCGCCCCGCACCACCTTCGGGCTGTCGCAGCCGCCGATCGGCTTGCCGATGATGCGGAACTCGGCCGGATCCTTCAGCCGGACCTCGGCCGGATCGGGCATCGGCAGCGCCGCGGCCTCGGCCGCGACGTCGCCATAGCCCAGGCTGCGTCCGCTGGCCTCGTGCAGCAGCCGGCCGGACCGGGTGGTGATGCTGTCGGCCGGCACGCCCCAGCGCCGGGCCGCGGCGTCGACCAGCAGCGCCCGCGCCGCGGCGCCGGCCTGGCGCAGCGGCATCCAGTTGGTCGGCGTGGCCCGGCTGCCGCCTGCCGTCTGCGGGCCGTAGGCGGCCTCGTCCACCATCGCCTGGGTCACGGTGACCTGGTCCCAGTCGATGTCCAGCTCGTCGGCGATGATCATCGGCAGCGAGGTCTTGATGCCCTGCCCGATCTCCGGGTTCTTGCCGGTGATCGTCACCCGGCCGTCGGGCGCGATGGCGATGAAGGCGCCGAGCGTGCCGCCGGTCCCGCCGGCGGCGGTTGCCCGGACCGGCAGGGTGGCGTCGATCAGGAGCCCGCCGCCGACCAGCAGCGAGGCCTTGAGGAAGGCGCGCCGATCCAGGGCCGCCTCGGGAAGGATGTGTCCCATCAGCCGGCCCTCCCTTCCGCCGCCTTCCGTTCGGCCGCCCTGTGGATGGCGGTGCGGATGCGGGTATAGGTGCCGCAGCGGCAGAGATTGCCGGCCATGGCGGAATCGATGTCGTCGTCGCCGGGCGCCGGCGTGGTCGCCAGCAGCGCGGCCGCGGACATGATCTGCCCGGCTTGGCAGTAGCCGCACTGCATCACGTCGAAGGCCAGCCAGGCCTGCTGCAGCCGGGCGCCGATGTCGGTGGCGCCGATCGCCTCGATGGTGACGACCTTGGCGCCGCCGACATCGCCGATCGCCGTCTGGCAGGCGCGCACCGCGGCGCCGTCGAGATGCACGGTGCAGGCGCCGCACAGCCCGGCGCCGCAGCCGAATTTGGTGCCGACCAGGCCGAGCTCGTCGCGCAGCGCCCACAGGAGAGGCATCTCCGGCGGGGCGTCGATCCGCTCGGTCCGGCCGTTGATGTTCAGTTCGACAGCCATGGACAGCTCCGTCTCTAGGACCGGCCATGCACGGCGGACCGCCGCCTGCGCGCCGGGTCCGGGAATTCGGAAGGAGAAGGATACGATCCGTTTGTCGCGCAACTGTGCCAGGGAATCCGGCGACCGTCCTATGCCACCGAACCGCTGCGGCATCCGGTCCCATTCGGATGCAGGACCGGGTCTCGCGGCCCGGTGCCGTTCACCGCGCGATAGCGCGACGGGGCCATGCCGACGACGCTCCGGAACACGCGAGCGAAGTGGCTCGGGCTGATGAAGCCGCAGCGCAGCGCGATCTCGGCGATGGAACAGCCGTCCATGTCGAGCATCCGCATCGCACGGCGGATCCGCCTGTCGTTGATGAAGGCGAGCGGCGTTTGGCCCGTCGTCGCCCGGAACGCCCGGTGCAGCCGGCCGGGCGAGAGCCCGACGAGACGGGCGAGATCGGCGATCCGGATCTCGGCGCCGAGATGGGCGTCGACATAATCGACGATACGGCGCAGGCGCCAGGGCGGCAGCGCCCAGCCGCGCGGGCCGCCGGCCGACGTGGCGTGGCCGTAGCGCCGGACGAGGTGATGGGCCAGGGCCCAGGACATCGCCTCGCCATAGGCCCGGTCCAGCCCGCCTTCCACGACGGCAAGGCGCGCGGCCTCCGCCACCATGCCGGCCAGGAACGGTGCGTCCTGATTGGTGAAGGCGGTGCCGTCCAGCGAGCGCCCGGCCCGGTCGAACACCTCGTCCTGCAGCAGCGCCGGGTCGAGCGAGATGGACGCCCATTCCGACTCGACTCCGTGCAGCCGCAGCCGGCGTTCGCAATCCGCCGGGACGAAGGACACCGCGCCCGGCCGATCGCTTCCGACATAGCGGTGGCCGCAGGACGAGACCACCTCCTGATGGCGCGCTCCGCCCGCAAGGGTCACGAGCACCAGGTGATGCGGGATCAGGATCGTGCCCTCGACCGCCTCGGTGTAGGGCCGGCGCGCCGTGTCGAAGACGCCGCCGGCCCAGGCGAAGCTGCGCCAGCCGGTGGCCCGCGGCTCGATCCTGCGCTCGTATGCCATGCGGTCTCCGCGACTCCGGTCTCGACCGATGCGCCGAGGATAGGCTCGGCCATTTCGGGTGTCAGTGTGCCCCGCCGACGCATCCCGCCCGCGGATCGGGTCAGGATCGGGCGCAGGCCGGTCAGGATCCGGCGCATCCGCCGCGGGGACGGCCGCTAGACTCCGCATCGCACATCTCCGGAGCGGATCACGGCCATGCGACAGGACCCTTTCCTTCCCACCGATCGGCGCGGCCTGATGCGCGGGGCGCTCGGCCTCCTCGCCGCGGCGCCGGCGCTGCTCGGCCCCCCGGGCGTCCGCGCCCAGCAGCCCGCCGCCGCGGACGGCATCGTCACCCGCACCGTGCCGCGCACCGGCGAGGTGCTGCCGGCGATCGGGCTCGGCACCTTCCTCACCTTCGACACCCTGCCGGGCGCGCCGCGCGGCCATCTGCGCGAGGTGCTGCGCCGCTATTGGGAGGGTGGCGCCCGCGTGGTCGACACTTCGCCCCTCTACGGCACCGCGGAGACCACGGTCGGCGACTTCGCGACCGCGCTCGGCATCGGCGACCGCATCTTCATCGCCAACAAGATCTGGGTGACGGGTGACTTCCTGGCCGATGAGAGCCACGCCCTGCGCAGCCTGCGGCTGTCGGAGGACCGGCTGTGGCGCGGCCGCATCGACCTGATGCAGTGCCACAGCCTGGTCAATGTCGAGCTCATCGTCCCGTATCTGCGCGTATGGAAGAAGGAAGGGCGGATCCGCCTTTTCGGCGTGACCCACTACGAGAATGCCTATCTGGAGCCCCTGGCCGGCTGGGTCGAGCGGGGCGATCTCGATTTCGTCCAGGTCAACTACTCGATCTTCAACCGGCGCGCCGAGGAGCGGGTGCTGCCCGCCGCCGCGGACCGTGGCACCGCCGTCCTGGCCAACATGCCGTTCGAGAAGGCGCGCCTGTTCAAGGTCGTCGAAGGCCGGCCGCTGCCCGATTTCGCCGCCGAGCTCGGCATCGGCAGCTGGGCGGCCTATTTCCTGAAATGGGTGATCGCGCACCCGGCCGTGACCTGCGCCCTGCCGGCGACCGCCGACCCGGACCACGCCGCCGAGAACATCGCCGCCCTGCGCGGCCCCCTGCCCGATGCGGAGATGCGCCGGCGCATGCTGCGGCACATGGAGACGATCCCCGGCTTCGACCGCATCGCCGAGATGCCGTGGTACCCGGACAAGCGCTATCCCGGCATCATCGGCCGCGCCCAGGCCGAGCTGCGGGCCCGAAGCTGAGGACGAGACTCCGGCTTTTCACCGGCCATCGGCAGAGAGCTGTACGTCATCCTGTCTTTCGTATCTGTCCTGATCGATTCGCGTGTCATTCCCCGAAATTAAGCGGAGATGGAGTGTCAATTCCTCCAAAGTACTGCGTAATTCCATGATAGAGGTCTGCGACATTTATTGTGCTATTGTTACCGATACGGGCTGGAATTTGGAACTCCGCCCTTGATGTTCATGTCAGGTTGAAATTCCCGTCGGCGGATTATTTTGCCACCATGGCCGGAGAGTCTTCCACGAGCATCCGCGAGCGATCGACCATGACATCGGCCGGCGCGCCGCCCATCGTCCACGCCATCTTCGATCCGCGGACCTGCAGCGTGCAGTACGTGGTGGCGGACGGTGAGACCGGCGACTGCGCGATCATCGACCCGGTGCTGGATTTCGACCTGAAATCCGGCACCGTCTCGACCCGCAACGCCGACCTGATCCTCGACCATGTCGCGCGGTCCGGGCTGCGGGTGGCCTGGATCCTCGACACCCATCCGCATGCCGACCACGTCTCGGCCGCCGCCTATCTCAAGGCGAAAACCGGCGCGCCGACGGCGATCGGCGAGAAGGTCGCCGGCGTCCAGGCGCTGTGGCGGGAGATCTACAACCTGCCGGACCAGCCGACCGACGGGACGGGCTGGGACCGGCTGTTCCGCGACGGCGACCGGTTCCGCATCGGGTCGCTGGAGGCCCGGGTGCTGTTCTGCCCGGGCCACACGCTGGCCTCGATCACCTATCTCGTCGGCGACGCCGCCTTCATCCACGACACGCTGTTCATGCCCGATGGCGGCACGGCGCGGGCCGACTTCCCGGGCGCCGATGCCCGCGAGCTCTGGGCCTCGATCCAGCGCATCCTGGCCCTGCCGGACGACACGCGCCTGTTCACCGGGCACGACTACCAGCCGGACGGGCGCGAGCCGCGCTGGCAGAGCACCGTCGCCGACCAGAAGGAGCGCAACATCCACGTCGCCGCCGTGTCGGAGGCCGAGTTCGTGGCGCTGCGCCAGGACCGCGACCGGACTTTGCCGCTGCCGGCGCTGATGCTGGCGGCGCTGCAGGTGAACATCCGCGGCGGCCGCCTGCCCGAGCCCGAGGCGAACGGCCGTCGCTACCTGAAGATCCCCCTCGACGCCTTCCCCGGCGTGCCGCAAGGGTGACCGCCGCGAGGCGTCTGCGGCGGCCATGCCCCCTTCCGGCCTTGATCTCCGGGCACTTTGCCGCGACGTTCACCGACTGATTCGGAATCGCGGAGAGGGCCCATGTCGATGACCACGCGGATGGCGGTGCTGGCCGGGGTGATGCTGCTGGCCGGCTGCCAGAGCTCGGGCCAGGGCCAGCCGGTGGTGCCGACCCCGACGCCCGGCGGCCAGGCTTTCCCTCCGGCCCAGTCCGAGGCGCAGGGCTTCCCGCAATGGGTGGCGGCGTTCCGGGCCGATGCCGCGGCCCGCGGCATCGGCCAGGCGACGCTGGCCAGCGCGTTCGACACCGTGCAGTTCCTGCCGAACGTGATCGAATCCGACCAGTCGCAGGCCGAGTTCACCCGCGCCATCTGGGACTATCTCGACCGCTCGGTCTCGGCCGACCGCATCCGCGCCGGCCAGGCGATGCTGGCGCAATGGGGGTCGACCGCCAGCGCGGCGGAGCAGCGCTACGGCGTGCCGAAGGAGATCGTCACCGCGATCTGGGGCATCGAGAGCAATTACGGCCAGAACTTCGGCAGCACCGAGGTGATCGACGCCCTGGCGACGCTCGGCTACGAGGGCCGCCGCCAGGACTGGGCCAAGGAACAGCTGTTCGCCGCGCTGCAGATCCTGCAGCAGGGCGACATCAGCCGTGACCGCATGCTCGGCTCCTGGGCCGGCGCCATGGGCAACACCCAGTTCCTGCCGACGGTGTTCCTGAGCTCCGCCGTCGATGCCGACGGCGACGGCCGCCGCGACATCTGGGGCAGCATCCCCGACGTCATGGCCTCGACCGCCAACTACCTGGCGCAGTCGGGCTGGCAGCGCGGCCAGCCCTGGGGCGTCGAGGTCACCCTGCCGCCCGGCTTCGACTATTCGGTGGCGGAGCTGAGCACCAGGCGGCCGGTGGCGCAATGGGCGGCGCTGGGGGTGAAGCCGGTCTCCGGCCGCAGCCTGCCGGCGCTGGGCGATGCCTCGGTGATCACCCCGGCCGGCGCCCGCGGCCCGGCCTTCCTGGTCGGCCCGAACTTCAGCGTGATCATGAAGTACAACAACTCGACCAGCTACGCGCTCGCGGTCGCCACCCTGTCCGACCGGCTGGCCGGCGGCGGCCCGATCGCGGGCGCCTGGCCGCGGGGCGAGCAGCCGCTCTCGCGCAGCGAGGTGCTGGAGCTGCAGTCGCTTCTGGCGTCGAGGGGCTTCTCCATCGGCGGCGCACCGGACGGGCTGATCGGCCCGGCGACGCGCGGCGCGATCCGCGCCTGGCAGACTTCGAAGGGCCTGGTCCCGGACGGCTTCGCGACGACCAGCCTGCTGCAGGCGGTGCGGGCGGGATAACCGAGAATCGTAGGTTGGGTTCGCATGGCGAACCCAACTTGGCGCCGCCGGTACGACGTCGGAATGTTGGGTTCGCTATCGCGAACCCAACCTACGAGGAGGGTGCTGCTCAGAGCAGCCCCAGCTGGTCGCGCGGCGGGCCGGGGAAGTCGGCGAAGGCGGGGGCGCCGTCGGGCGTGCCCAGCAGCTCGCGCACCGCCCGGGTGGCCTGGTCGATCGCCGAATGGACATAGGCATAGGCGCCGGAATCGGCGTTGGCGATCGCGATCCGGCCCCAGGGCTTGCGCGCCGCCACGATCGGCAGCGGGCCGTCCGGCCAGAAGGCGTCCCAGGGCCGCATGTATTCATAGGCGTAGCCGTGCGACCAGCGGTTCGCGGTGATCGCCTCGATATCGCGCGCCGGATCGAAGCCGCCGCCCGACAGGGCCCGGCCGAGCAGGTCGCGGATCTCGCGCTCCATCTCCTCGAAGGTCAGCCGGGTCAGCTGGATGCGCCCGGCCAGCGACTGCTCGCGCGAGGACAGGCCGGGCTGCAGCGGTATCTTGCTGAGATGCAGCAGCACCGGATCCTCCGGCTTGTCGGCGAAGCTGTAGCCGCCCATGCTCACCGGGAAATCGATCTCCGCCCCCGACCAGAAATGGCCCGGCGCCTCGAAGCCGTCGATGCCGAGCTTGGCGAAGGCGGTCCAGTTGCGGATCAGGACGTTGGTGTAGATCAGCGGCACCTTCTGCTGGTCGCGCAGCGCCTCGACCTGCGCCGCCGACAGCTCGTCGGTCAGGAACGGGATCACCCGGTGCCAGCAGGCCAGCACCACATGGCCGGCCTGGACGGTGCGCAGCTTGCCATCCTGGACGTAGGAGATATCCACCGCCTTGGCGGCGGCCGGATCGCCCTGGTGCTTCACCCGCACCACGGTCGAGCCCAGCCGGATCCGCACCGGCTGGCCGTCGACATCCAGCTGGCCGTAGTCGGCCTGGGCGAGGACCAGGTCCTCCATGGTGCTGCCGGGGATGGCGGCCGGGATCAGCGACCGTACCAGCGCCCGGGCGACCCCGGCGTTACCGTCCGGGAAATGGTAGATGTAGTCGTCCGGGTCGGTGCGGGCCAGGCGGCCGCTGGGGCTCATGGTCCGATAGGCCCCGTCGCCCAGATCCATGCCGTCGAAGCCGGGATTGCCGTTGGCCCAGGCGTCGAGGCAGGTGGTGGCGTCGATGCCGACGCCGAAATACGCCTCGGTCGAGCCCTGGAAATACGCCACCAGCTGCGGGTCTGCCTTCACCAGATCGGTCAGGAACCCGGCATAGGTGGTCTTCGACAGCCGGTCCAGCTTCTCGGCCCGCGACAGGCCGGGCAGGTAGTCGGCCGGCGAATCGATCAGGGCGATCAGGTCCTGCTTGGCCTTGTCGGTCAGCGGCGTCCGCGGCACCCAGTCGGCGGCGGCCTCCGCCTCCTTCACCAGCGCGTCGGCGCCGAACGTCTCCTTCGGGAAGAACACGGCGCGGCCGAGGCCTCGCGCCTCGGCCCAGCCCTGGTCGTAATACTGCTCGAACCGCTTCGGCTCGACCCCGATATCGGCCAGCAGCGCATTGACCGCCGGGCTGAAATAGCTGGGCGTCTGCAGCGACTGCGACCCGCCATAGCCGAGGACCATGCGGCCACTGGCGCTGGTGAACTCGTTGCGCTTGGCGTGGCCGCCGAAATCGTCGTGGTTCTCGAGCACCAGGATGCGGACGCCCGCCCCGGCCTGCTTGCGGTACTGCACCGCCGCGGCCAGGCCGGAGATGCCGCCGCCGACCACCACCAGGTCGTAGCGCTCGCCGGTCGGCTCCGGCGCCCCGGCCCTGTCCCAGAAGGTGCCGTCGCGCACCGAGTGCATGACGCTGTACGAGCCTTCGTGGTGGCCGCGCAGCCCGGTCAGCTTCGGCGGATTGGCGGCCGGCCAGGCGGCGAAGGCGCTGCGGGCCAACGGCCCGCTCAGCGTGGCTGCGCCCACCGTCAGGGCGACGCCGTCGAGAAAGTCGCGCCGGCTGATCGGCCGGCCCATACCCAGATCGCGATCGGATGACATGGCTGTTCCCCCTCCCTGGCTGATGCCGATTCAGGGGGACCAAGGTGGCGGAATTGCGGTGCGAAGCGGGGCGGCTCAGGCGGCCGGCTTGATCCCCACCAGGCGGAAGATCTCCACCTCCCCGTTGCGGCCGCGGACGCGGCGCGGGCCCAGGCTTTCCATCTCGAATTCCGGGCCCAGCAGGGCCGCGGTCTCGGCGCTGATCAGGATCGTCGTGTCCTCGTCGCGCGACAGCACCTTGCCCAGTTGCTCCAGCCGGTTGCCGATGTTCACGGTGTCGCCGACGATGGTGTAGTTGGTGCGCCCCGGCGCGCCGATGTTGCCGACCACCACCGGGCCGCTGTGCAGCCCGATGCGCAGCCGCAGCCGCGGCCGGCCGGAAGTGGCGCGGCGGTCGTTCTCGGCCTGCATCACCGCGGCGATGGCCAGCGCCGCACGGGCCGCCCGCGGCGCATGGTCCTTCAGCTTCTCCGGCGCGCCCCAGAACGCCATCAGGCAGTCGCCGATGAACTTGTCGATGGTGCCGGATTCGGCCTCGACGCAGCGCGCCAGCATGGCGAAATGCTCGTTCAGATAGGCCGCGATCCGCGCCGCCGGCAGCCGCTCCGCCGCCGCGCTGAAATTGGCGATGTCGGTGAACATCACCGTCATGATCCGCTCGATCGATACCACGTCCTCGCCGTCGCCCTTGGTGATCAGCCGGCGGACCAGGCTTTTCGGCACATAGGTCTCGAGCCAGCGCAGCCCGACCAGCATGGTGTTGAAGGCCTGGGCGCCCTCGTTCAGCTCCTTGAACACGCTGCCCGGCAGCGGCTTCAGCTGGCCGAACTCCAGCGTCCCGACCGCCCGCGCCTGGTCGGAAAACGCCCGTACCGGGCGGGCGATCATGCGGCCGACGAAGACGCCGACGATGATCGCCAGCACCATCACCGCCAGGCCCGCCAGGCCGGCGCGGATCACCCGCCAGACCTCGGCGCCGATCGCGTCGCCCGGCACATGGATGCCGAGGATCAGCTGGGTCGGGCCGAAGCCGTAGATGGTGCGGTACAGGAAGATCTCGTCCTGGTCGCCGATCTGGACCTCGCGGATCCGCACCCGCGGGTTGCGCACGGTGACCGGCGCGCCCTTGGTCCACAGCGCCGCGAGCAGGTCGTCGCCGACCTGGTCGAGCCGCGGCAGCGGCTCTTCCACCGAGGCCGGCAGCGGGTCGGCGGCCATGCGCGGATGAGCCAGGACCCGGTCCTCGCCGTAGAGGATGAACGGCACCTGCGACGGGTCGCTGGACACCCGCGCCAGGAACTTCGACAGGTCCTGCACGGTGACCACCGCGAACAGCACGCCGACCAGCTTGCCGTCGCGCCGCACCGGCTGGCGCAGGTTCATCACCGTCGCATGCGGCCCGTCCTTCAGATACAGGATCTCGCCCCAATAGGCGTCGACCTTGCCGGCCGCCTCGGCCAGCGCCTCGCGGCTCTGCTCCGCCTCGTTCCGCTGGTCGAAGGTCTCGTAGTCGCCGTCCTGCCGGTGGGTGACGCCGCGGATGCGCATGTCCTCGGTCAGGTAGGCGATCGACCGCACCTGCGGCGAGGCGGCCAGCGCGCCGGTCAGCATGGTCGAGAACCGGTCCATGTTGTCGGCATCGAGCCGCCCCTGCTGCAGCAGCAGGGCCAGGCTGCCGAGTTCGTTCGACACCGGCTCGAGATGCTGGCGCAGCTGCGCCTCGACCGAGGCCACGCCGATCTCGGCCTGGTTGGTCAAGAGGTCGAAGGTGGTGCGCGCCGCCGTGGTCCAGTAGATCGCGAGCACCGCCGCGACCGCGATCGCCACCAGGCCGCCGATGGCGACCGCGAGCGTCCGGGCCAGGGTGACGGTGCGCCGGCGCGGCCTGCCGGAGCGGCTGGCCGGCGCCGATGCCTCGGCGGAGACCGGCAGGGTCATGGGGCGATGGCGGGATCCAGCATGCGGCCGAGCGGCCGGCCGCCGAAGATGTGGATATGCAGATGCGGCACCTCCTGGTGCCCGTCGCCGCCGATATTCGACAGGATGCGGTAGCCGGGCGCGGCCAGGCCGAGATCGCGGGCGATCCGGCCGACCGCCCGGGTCAGGGCCGCGACCTCGGCGTCACTGGCGCGCTCCGAGAAATCGTCCATCGAGACATAGGCGCCCTTGGGGATGACTAGGACATGCACCGGCGCCTTTGGACCGATGTCGTGGAAGGCCAGGACGTGGTCGTCCTCGTAGATCTTCCTGCATGGCAGCTCGCCGCGCAGGATGCGGGCGAAGACGTTGTTCGGATCATAGGCCATCGGTCGTCCTCTCCACCGGGTCTTCGCTGATGAATGTGACACATGCTGCTGAATCGCGGCGAAATTCAGCCGCCATCCAGCGACGTTTGTCATGCCGGCGGCGACGTGATGTCGCGGTCCCGGCCGGCCTCTCCCGCACGGGCGGGCGCGGTCACTCCGTCGGCCGTGCCGCCTTTTCGGCGATGCCGCTGGTGCCTTCCCGCGCCTCCAGCGCCGCCCAGACCGTCTCCGGCGCCACCCCGGCATCGGCCCACAGCACCAGGAGGTGGTAGAGCAGGTCGGCACTTTCGGCGGCGATGGCGTCGGCATCGCCGCGGATCGCCTCGATCACCGTCTCGACCGCCTCCTCGCCCAGCTTCTGGGCGATCTTCGGCCGGCCGCGGGCGAACAGCTTGGCGGTGTAGCTGGAGGCCGGGTCGGCGCCCTGCCGCGACCGGATCACGGCGGCCAGCCGGTCCAGCACCCGGGCGTCGACGGCCTTGTCCCCGCTCATGCCGCCATCCGCACCGGCAGCCCGGCCTCGGCCAGGTGCTGCTTGGCCTGGGCGATCGAATAGGTGCCGAAATGGAAGATCGAGGCGGCGAGCAGCCCGGTGGCGCCGCCGGACAGCGCCCCGTCGGCGAGATGCTGCAGCGTGCCGACGCCGCCCGAGGCGATGATCGGGATACCGACCACCTGGCGGATCGCCTTGAGCAGCCCGAGGTCGAAGCCTTCCTTGGTGCCGTCGCGGTCCATCGACGTCACCAGCAGCTCGCCGGCGCCGGCCGCGGCCATCCGGTCGGCCCAGTCGACCGCGTCGATGCCGGTGCCCTTGCGGCCGCCATGGGTGAAGATCTCCCACTGGCCGGGCGACACCTGCTTGGCGTCGATCGCCACCACCACGCATTGCCGGCCGAACTTGACCGCGGCCTCGGACACCAACTCCGGCCGGGCCACGGCGGCGGAGTTGATCGACACCTTGTCGGCCCCGGCCAGCAGCAGCGCCCGCACATCGTCGACGCTGCGCACGCCGCCGCCCACGGTCAGCGGCATGAACACCTGCTCGGCAGTGCGGCGGACCACGTCGAACAGCACGCCGCGATTCTCGTTGGTCGCGGCAATGTCGAGATAGACCAGCTCGTCCGCGCCCTCGCGGTCGTAGTGCCGGGCCTGCTCCACCGGATCGCCGGCATCGACCAGGTTCTCGAAGTTGACGCCCTTGACCACCCGGCCGTCCTTGACGTCGAGGCAGGGGATGACCCGGACCTTGAGCATGGCTTACGCCTCCACCGGCACCGGACCCGACAGGATGGCCAGAGCCTGCCTCGGGTCGATCCGGCCGTCATAGAGGGCGCGGCCGCAGATCACCCCGGCGATGCCCGACTTCTGCTCGCGCTTGATCGCCCGCAGGTCGTCGAGCGAGGAGGCCCCGCCCGAGGCGATCACCGGCGTGGTCAGGGCGAAGGCCAGGTCGGCCGTGGCCTCGACGTTCAGCCCGCCCATGGCGCCGTCGCGGTTGATGTCGGTGTAGATGATCGCGGCGACGCCGGAATCCTCGAAGCGCAGCGCCAGGTCCAGCGCCTTAACGGTCGAGGTCTTGACCCAGCCTTCGATCGCCACGAAACCTTCCCGCGCGTCGATGCCGACGGCGATCCGGCCCGGCCAGCGGCGGCAGGCCTCGCGCACCAGCTCCGGGTCGCGCACCGCGACCGTGCCCAGCACCACCCGAGCGACACCGCGCTCGAGCCAGAATTCGATCCGCTCCAGATCGCGGATGCCGCCACCCAGCTGCACCGGCAGCGAGGTGGCCTTGAGGATGCCGCCGATCGCTTCGGCGTTCACCGGATGGCCGGCGATGGCGCCGTTCAGGTCGACCACATGGATCCAGGCGAAGCCTTGCTCGGCGAAGGCCCTGGCCTGTTCCACCGGATCCAGGTTGAACACCGTGGCTTCGCTCATCTCGCCGCGGACGAGACGGACGCAGTGGCCGTCCTTCAGATCGATGGCCGGATAGAGGATCATGGCGTCGGGTCCAGCCCCGCCTCGGTCAGCGGGATCAGCGGTTTGTGGAAGTAGCAGCCGCCGATCAGGCGGCCGTTCACGCGGGCATAATACGGGTTCGTCGCCCAGCGGACGAATCCCAAGCGTTCGAACACATGGATCGCCGCGGTCTGGGTCTCGCGCACGTCCAGGGTCAGCAGGCGGTAACCGCGCGCCCGCGCCTCGGCCTCCGCCGCCTCGGCCAGCATCCGCGCCAGCCCGTGGCCGCGGGCCCAGGGCGCGACGAACATGCCGGACAGGCCGGCGGCGAAGGCCTGCGCCTCGTTGTTCGACGGCGGCTCGACCAGCTGGATGGCGCCGGCGATGACCTCGTCGAGCCGGCCGACGAACAGGTGCCGGCCCGGCATCACCACCACGCCGCCCCAGTAGCGCTCCATGGTCTCGCGCGGCGGCGGCTTGATCCAGCCGAAGCCGCCGCCCTCGAGGATGGCGAGCTCGGCCGCGTCGCACAGGTCGTGCAGGTCGCTGCTGCGGAACCGCTCGAGCCGGCCGACGGACACCGCCGGCACCGAGGCTGCCGTATCGGTCATGGCGTGGCTTTCAGGAGGGCGCCGGTCATGGCGTCCAGGTCACGAAATTGCCGAGCAGCCTGAGGCCGGCGGCCTGGCTCTTCTCCGGGTGGAACTGCACGCCGATCCAGTTGTCGCAGCCGACCGCGGCGGTCTGCGGCCCGCCGTAATCGACCGTCGCCAGCACCTCGGCCGGGTCGGCCGGCACCATGACGTAGGAATGGGCGAAATAGACGTCCTGGCCGGCCAGCCCGTCCAGCACCGGATGCTCCTCCTCCACCGCCAGGCTGTTCCAGCCCATCTGCGGCACCACCAGGTCGGGATCGGACGGGGCCAGCGGCACCACCGCGCCGTGGATCCAGTCGAGGCCGAGGAAGTCGCCATGCTCATGGCCGACGCCGGCCATCACCTGCATGCCGACGCAGATGCCGAGGAAGGGTACGCCGGCCTTCCGCACCCGCTCCTCCAGCACCTCGCGCATCTCCGGCAGGGCGCCCAGCGCCTGGCTGCAGTCGCCGAAGGCGCCGACGCCCGGCAGCACCAGCCGGTCGGCCCGGCGCACCACCTCGGCATCGGCGGTGACGATGATCTCCTGCGCCGCCCCGCGCTCCGCCGCGGCGCGTTCCAGCGCCTTGGCGGCCGAGCGGAGATTGCCGGAGCCGTAGTCGATCACGGCGATGGCCATTGCGGGAGTCCCGGGGCTAGAGGGAGCCGCCGAGCGTGCCCTTGGTCGAGGGCACGGCGTCGGGGCGGCGGCTGTCGATCGCGGTCGCGGCGCGCAGCGCGCGGGCCAGCGCCTTGAAGCAGCTTTCGACGATATGGTGGTTGTTCTCACCGTACAGGTTGGCGACGTGCAGCGTCAGCCCGGCGTTCTGGGCGAAGGCGTGGAACCATTCGCGGAACAGCTCGGTGTCCATCTCGCCCAGCTTGTCGCGGGTGAAGCGGACGTCCCAGACCAGATAGGGCCGGGCCGAGATGTCGACGGCAACGCGGGACAGCGCCTCGTCCATCGGCACATGCGCCTCGCCGTAGCGCTGGATGCCGCGGCGGTCGCCCAGCGCCTTGGCGAAGGCCTGGCCGAGGGTGATGCCGACATCCTCGGTGGTGTGGTGGAAGTCGATATGGAGGTCGCCCTCGGCCCGCACCGTCAGGTCGAACAGGCCGTGCCGGGCCAGCTGGTCCAGCATGTGGTCGAGGAAGCCGACACCGGTCTGGATGTCGGAGCGGCCGGTGCCGTCGAGATCGACCGTGGCGCTGATCCGCGTCTCACGGGTGGCGCGGTCGACCGTGGCCGAGCGGACCGGCGCGACGGGGGCTGGGTTGGTTCCGTCCATGGCTGGTGTCTTAACAGGAAGCCCGGTGCATCGCCAGCCGCCGAGCCATGCCCGGAGAGCAGGGGGCCTGCAGGCCGGGCGCGGGGAAAGCTGGCATGGCTGGCGGTCGGCGTCTTTCCGTTGACCGGCCCTCATCCTATGATTGCGGGAAAGCACAGGGAATGACGAATGAGCCAGACCTCACCCGCCGAGGCCATCACGATCCGCACCGCCAAGCCGTGGCAGGTGCAGCGCATCGAGGAAGGCCTTGCCGCAATGCGCGAAGGCCGCGTGTCCCCTGCTGACGAGGTGTTTGCCAGGATCGCCGCGAAGCACGGCTGGACTCGCCAACGCCCACCGGCGTGATCCCCGCGGGAACGGTCCGCAAGACTTGATCCCCCCACCGGACGGTCCAATCTAGGCGATGCGGGCCGGACGGCCCGTCACAACCCCAGCGTTTCCGGATTTCCGCATGTCGTCTTCCGAGAGTGCCGCCTGGCACGGCACCACCATCCTCGCCGTGCGCAAGAACGGCCATGTCGTCATCGCCGGCGACGGTCAGGTCACCGCCGGCAATACCGTGATGAAGGGCACCGCCCGCAAGGTGCGCCGCCTGGGCGACGGCAGCGTCATCGCCGGCTTCGCCGGGGCGACGGCCGACGCCATGGCCCTGTTCGAGCGGCTGGAGGCCCAGCTGGAGAAGCATCCGGGCCAGCTGGCCCGCGCCTGCGTCGAGCTGGCCAAGGACTGGCGCACCGACCGCTATCTGCGCCGGCTGGAGGCGATGATGGCGGTGTGCGACGCCCGAGTGTCGCTGATCCTGACCGGCACCGGCGACGTGCTGGAGCCCGATGACGGGCTGATCGGCATCGGCTCCGGTGGGCCCTTCGCCCTGGCCGCCGCCCGGGCCTATATGGAGCACCCCGAGTTGGACGCCGAGACCATCGCGCGCAAGGCGATGAAGATCGCCGGCGACATCTGCATCTACACCAACCACAACGTGACGCTGGAAAGCCTGTGATCGCGGCTCTGCCGATCCGCCGTCCCGACGCCGCGAAGGACTCACTATGACCGACACCGCCAATTTCAGCCCGCGCGAGATCGTCTCCGAGCTCGACCGCTTCATCGTCGGCCAGCACGACGCCAAGCGCGCCGTCGCCATCGCCCTGCGCAACCGCTGGCGCCGCCAGCAGCTGCCGGAGGCGCTGCGCGAGGAGGTGCTGCCGAAGAACATCCTGATGATCGGCCCGACCGGCGTCGGCAAGACCGAGATCGCGCGCCGCCTGGCGAAGCTGGCCAACGCGCCGTTCCTGAAGGTCGAGGCCACCAAGTTCACCGAGGTCGGCTATGTCGGCCGCGATGTCGAGCAGATCGTCCGCGACCTCCTGGAGATCGCGATCAAGATGACCCGCGAGACGCTGCGCAAGGAGGTCGCGGCCAAGGCCGAGATCCGCGCCGAGGAGCGGGTGCTGGACGCGCTGGTGGGCGAGAGCGCCTCGGCCGAGACGCGGCAGAAGTTCCGCAAGATGCTGCGCGAGGGCCAGCTGAACGACCGCGAGATCGAGATCCAGGTCGCCGACACCGGCGGCGGGCTGCCGACCTTCGACATCCCCGGCATGCCGGGCGCCCAGATGGGCATGCTCAACCTCAACGACGTGTTCGGCAAGGCCTTCGGCAACCGCACCAAGCCGCGCCGCATGACCGTGACCGAGAGCCACGCCGTGCTGCTGGCCGAGGAATCGGACAAGCTCCTGGACCAGGAGAAGGTGACGGCCGAGGCGATCCACCTGGTCGAGCAGCATGGCATCGTGTTCCTGGACGAGATCGACAAGATCACGGCGCGGTCGGAGCGGCAGGGCGCCGATGTCAGCCGCGAGGGCGTGCAGCGCGACCTGCTGCCGCTGATCGAGGGCACCCAGGTGGCGACCAAGCACGGCACGGTGCGCACCGACTACATCCTGTTCATCGCCTCCGGCGCGTTCCAGCTGGCCAAGCCGTCCGACCTGCTGCCGGAGCTGCAGGGCCGCCTGCCGATCCGGGTCGAGCTGCAGGCCCTGTCGCGCGACGATTTCCGCCGCATCCTGACCGAGCCGGAGCACAGCCTGGTCAAGCAGTACACCGCCCTGCTCGGCACCGAGGAGGTGACGCTGGACTTCACCGAGGACGCGATCGACGCCCTGGCCGACCTGGCGGCCGAGGTCAACCGCGCGGTCGAGAACATCGGCGCCCGCCGGCTGCACACGGTGCTGGAGCGCCTGCTGGACGAGGTCAGCTTCACCGCCTCCGATCGCTCCGGCGAGACGGTCAGGATCGACGCCGCCTATGTCCACGACAAGGTCGGGGCCCTCACCAGGAACGCCGATCTGAGCAAGTTCATCCTGTAATGGCAGACCACCGGTCTCCGGCCTTCCGCTCGTCGTCATCGCCCGGCTAGCCTTGGCGATGACGGAGCGGCCCCGAGCGCACAGGCAGCTCCTCCATCGAGAGGAATCGACATGGCCGCTGTTGCCGGGCGCTTCGGCGCCTACGACGTCACCGTGCTGCTCGACGGCATCTTCGAGGCCCCGAAGACCGTGCTGACCCATGCCGCCGGCGAGGACGCCACCCGGCGCCTGGTCGACGGCTGGCCCGGCGACAAGATCAGCATCGACGTCAACTGCTATCTCCTGACGGGGCCGAACGGCGTCTCGCTGATCGATGCCGGCACGGGCGACCATTGGGGGCCGGCGCTGGGCAAGGCGCGCGCCGCCCTGGCGGCGGCCGGCGTGCGGCCCGAGGAGGTCGATCGCGTGCTGCTGACCCATCCGCACGGCGACCACGCCCTGGGCCTGCTCGACGGCGACCGGCCCTGGCTGCCGCGGGCCGAGATCCTGTTCCCGGAGCAGGATTTCGCCTTCTTCGGCGATCCGGCCGTCGCCGAGACCTTCCCGCCGAACCGCCGCGGCAACTTCAAGACGGTGGCCGACCTGGGCCGCGCCTATGCCGGCCGGATCCGGACCATAGCGCCGGGGCCGGTCGAGGGCATGCCGGACGTCGAGGCCGTGCCGCTGCCCGGCCACACGCCCGGGCAGAGCGGCTATCGCATCGGCGAGGGACGGGACAGCCTGCTGATCTGGGCCGACGCCATCCATCTCGGCGATCCGCAGATCGAGGACCCGGAGGTCGGCCTGACCTACGACCTCGACCCGGCGCAGGCCGTGCGAAGCCGCCGCTTCCTGTTGGAAGAGGCGGCGAAGCATGGCTGGCTGGTCACCGGCAGCCATCTCAGCCGGACCGGCCGGATCGAGGCGGGCGACCGGGGCTGGCGGTTCGTCGAGCCGTAAGCCTACTTCGCGTTCAGCAGCTCGGTGACCTTGAGCAGCACAAACTCCTCGTCGTCCTGCCGGTCGACGGCGCGGCCGGAGGAGAAGGGCAGGTTGTTGTCGTTGGCGACGATGATGTGGTCGGCGTCGACCCGCGCCACGTTCTCGATGGTGACGAAGGGGAAGCTCAGCACGCCGTCATGCCCGCCCCGGCGCGCCTTGTGCTCCGGGTCCTGGAGCGCCAGCAGGTCGATCGAGCCGATCTTGCGCAGGATGCCGTCGGCGTCGGGCATCCGCAAGGTCGACCAGGAACACCCGCTTCAGCCTGGCCGGGGTGGCAAAGCAGTCCGGCTTCAGCGCGCCCTGGCAGGCCTGGGCCGCATCGCCCTCGCCCTGGTCGCGCTCGATGATCAGGCCGCGGGTGCCGCCGATCAGGTTGAAATCGCCGATCGAGTTGCCGTTGGCCTCGAGCCGGTATTTCCAGGACTTGCCGGTGTATTTCTTCGAGGCGACGTCGAATTCGAGCACGCGCAGAACCTCATGCCCCTGGGCGTCCGTCTCCGGCGCACCCTTGGCCGCATCCCACAGCCCGCCTTCCAGCAGCGGGTACAGGGTCTTGCCGTCCTCCGACGCCGCCATGCCTTCGAACCCCTTGCTGCGGCGCGATTCGAAGGCGACCGGGCCGGGGGCGCCCGGCATGGTGAGGTAGGGGTTGTCGGGCGACCGCACCGGCTTGCCGTCGACCACGGTGTCGACCACGGTCAGCACCCGGCCGGCGGCGTCGGTCTCGATCAGGAACGGGCCCAGCTCGTCGCCGAACCAGTAATGGTCGCCGAACCAGTAATGGTCGCCGACCAGCTGCACCGATTCGATGTCGAAATCGGCGCCGGTCAGGTAACGCTCCTTCGTCGCCTCGGTGACGATGCGGAACGGCACCCTCTTGTCCGGGTCGGACAGGAACAGCGTGTTCAGCACCGACACCCGGCCCGCCTGCCAGTCCGGCTTCACCCGGTGCACCATCAGCATCGCGTCCGGCGAGTTCGCCTTGGCGCCGAAGCCGTTGTCGGTGATGACGACATATTCGCCGTTGCCGACCGGCTTGATGCCGCTGAAGCCCTGCACCGCCTGGCCGACGAAGGGGAACAGCAGGCCGGTCTCGCGCACCGCGTCCTTGGCTCCGGTGGTGCCCATGACGCTGAACGGCCGGTCGATCCGGGCCAGGGTCGGGCCGGCGAACTTGGCCGAGGTGGCGAACATCGCCGGCGCATCGGCCGGCGGCGCGGCGAAGGTCATCGCCGGCAGCACGGCATGGCCGGCCAGCACCGCCGGATAGGTCTGCGGCGCCGGGTCGTCGCCGGCTAGGGCAGCGGCGGCGGACAGGGCCATGACCGCCAGCGAGGCGGCGGCAAGACGGAACGGACGCATGGATCCCCCTTCTCAGACGAAGCGCGGCCGGAGAGTGGGGTCGGCCGATGACGGCCGGATGACAGGTGCGTGAAAGTCTCGGGTCGGCCGCTTGGCTCAGGCGTCGGCAACCCACGGAGATGACCATACTAGATGTATGGTCCAGACTAGAGCCATTGGACTGAAATGGGTTCCCGATCAGCGATTTCAGGAACCGGTCACTGGTCCGTCGCTACCATTGGTGGCAAGAGAGATCAAGGATTTGCCCAGATGTAGGTAGCAACCCACCATCTCGTTGCACGAAATCCACTTCCACGCTATAAGGAAAGGGCCAGCGAAACGCTGGCCCTCTGCAAAAAGCAGACTGTGGAGGTGTGGCAGAGTGGTTAATCGCGCCGGATTCCTAATCCGGAGGGCCCCTTAGCTTCCAAGGGCGACCGTGGCCCCGTGGGTTCGAATCCCACCGCCTCCGCCAACTTTTCCCACTTCGGGCGGCCTCGGCCGCCCTTCTTTTTTGCGCTGAGTTCACCTCAACACCACAACATATTGTGGCCAAAACGCGATTCCGTCAAGGGCCTAGTTAGATTCTAATTAGAATCCCCAAGCTCGCCCTCACGCGGTATTATTAGCCGCATGCCGAAGCAAAAGAGTGTCAACAAGACACAGAAAGTCCACCCCACTCTATCTGGGCAAATCGTTGATTATCTTAGAGATTTGGTCGTGGTGGGCGCCTACGGAAACAGCCCTTCTGAGGTGGCGCGGTATCTAATTCAGCGCGGAATAGACGATCTGCTCAGAGAAGGGGTGTTGGTGCGCAAAACCGGAAGCATGCCTGGGTCCCAGGAGGAGCAAGCCTAAGACGCTAGGCTGCCTGCGCCTCCTCGGTCATCCGCGCCACCAGCCGGTCGATCTCCGCCTCTGCCGCCTGCAGCGACTGCCGGATCCGCTCATCGGCGAACTCGTCGTATTCCGCTGCGATCGACACCGCGTCGGTGATGCCCATGTAGCGGAACACCGTGTGCAGATGCGGCTCGGCATGGTTGAGGCCGGCCAGCCGCTCGCCCGGGCCGTATCCCCAGTCGCCGCGGGCGCCAAGCGTCACCAGCCGCTTGCCGGACAGCATCGGCCAGTAGGGCTCGCCCGGGCGGCTGCGGTCGAAGCCGAAGGTGCGGCCGACGCGGACGATGTTGTCGACCCAGGCCTTCATCTGCGCCGGCAGGCCGAAATTGTACATCGGCACCCCGGCGACGATCAGGTCGGCGCGCTCCAGCTCGTCCACCAGCGCGTCGCTGACCGCCAGGGTGGCACGCATCTCCGGCGTCCGCCGCTCCGGCTTGGTGAAGGCGGCGGCGATCCAGGCCTCGGTCACCGGCGGCGGCGGCTCCAGGCCGACGTCACGGCGGATCACCCTGTCGCCCGGCCGCCGGGCCAGCCAGGCCTCGACGAACCGGGCCGACAGGCGCCGGCTGTGCGAGCGGCCGAGGCGGGCGCTGGAATCGATGTGCAGGATCGTGGTCATGGCTGATCTCCGGACTGTCTCCCGCCCAGGAGATGTGCGCTTTCTGGCTTGCGGACAAAGGCGAATCCCTCATCCTATGGCTGAGGTGAACTCATCCGTCCGGACCGCCATGCGCCGCCTGCCCCCGCTCGCCGCCCTGCGCGCCTTCGAGGCCGCCGCCCGCCATCTCAGCTTCAAGCGCGCCGCCGAGGAGCTGCTGGTGACCCCGACGGCCGTGAGCCATCAGATCCGTCTGCTGGAGGAGACGATGGGGCTGCGGCTGTTCGAGCGGCGGACCCGGCAGGTGGTGATGACCGAGGCGGCGCAGCGCCTGTACCCGGTGCTGCGCGACGGCTTCGACGCCTTCGCCCGCACCATCGACGGGCTGTCGGCCCGGTCCCGGCCGAGCACCGTGACCCTGACGGCCACCCGCGCCTTCACCGCCCGGCTGCTGGTGCCCCGCGTCGCGTCGTTCCAGGAGCGGCGGCCGGACGTCACCCTGCGCCTGCTGGCCGCGGACGAGCCGGTCGACCTCGCCGCCGGCACCGCCGACCTGGCCATCCGCTACGGCGGCGGCATGTATCCCGGGCTGCGGTCGGAGCCGCTGGGCACCGACCGGCTGGCGCCGGTGGCGCATCCGGCGCTGGGGCTGACGGCGCCGGAGCAGCTGGCCCAGCACCGGCTGGTGCATTTCGAGTGGCGCGTGCCGCATCCGGAGAAGCCGTCCTGGCCGCGCTGGTTCGCCGCCGCCGGGCTGCCGGAAGGCGGCGCCTCGGCCCTGCGCTGCACCGATGAGAGCCACGCCATCCAGGCGGTGGCGGCCGGCCACGGCGTCGGCCTCTTGAGCCTGACCCTGGTGGCGGCGGAGCTGGCCGCCGGCACGCTGGTGCAGCCCTTCGGCCCGGCGATCGAGGGCATGGGCTTCCACCTGGTCCGCCGGCCAGGTCCGGAGGACGAGGCGGTGGCGGCGGTGCGGGAGTGGATCCTGGCGGAGTTCGGAGCGATAGGTCCAGCGAACTGAACTGGCCGCTTGCCGTGGGCCCTGTACGACGCCATGTTTCTCAGATATGGCAGGTTTTGGAGTGATGCCATGACTGTTGTTAAAGCCAAAGTTTCCGAATCCGGGCGCCTGAGCATCCCAGCCGAACTGCGCCGAGCCATCGGCCTGGAGCATGGCGGTGATGTCGTGGTCGAACTCGACGGACAGGACATCCGGATCCGGACCGTGGAGCAGGCGGTGGCGCAAGCCCAGGCCCTGGTCCGGCAGGCTCTCGGCAACAGGCCGGAAGCTTCCGTCGACGCCTTTCTGGCCGAACGCCGTCGGGAAGCTGAACGGGAATGACGGCCGCCGTACTGGATGCTTCCGCGGTTCTCGCTTTGCTGCTTCAGGAACCGGGGGGAGACAGGGTGAAGAAGATGTTGGCCGACGCCGCGATGACCACGGTTAATCAGGCCGAGGTGATCGGCCATCTTGCTCGCAACGGCATGGCGGAAGCGAAGGCGCGACAGGCTCTCGAGTTGTTGTCGTTCGAGCGCGTCCCCTTCGACGAAGATCTCGCCTATACCACTGGGCTGTTGTTGCCTTTAACCCGATCGGCAGGTCTGTCGCTGGGTGACCGGGCCTGTCTCGCCCTGGCCAAACAGCTGGGGGTGCCGGCAATGACGGCGGATCGGCCCTGGCAGGACATCGCCGGTGCGGTGGGCGTCACCATCGACCTGATCCGCTGACCGCCTACCCGTCCCGCCGGCGCTTGAGCACGACATAGAGCGCGCCGGAGCCGCCGTCGCGGGGATGGGCCGGGGTGATGGCCAGGATCTTGTCGCGCAGCGGCGGTTCGTTCAGCCACAGCGGCACATTGGCGCGCAGCACGCTGTCGCCGTTCGAGAAGCTGCCCTTGCCGGTGATCACCAGCAGCATCTTCTTGCCCGCCCGCTGGGCCGAGGCGACGAAGCCGATCAGCGCGTCATGGGCCTCGATCTGGCGCATGCCGTGCAGGTCCAGCCGGCCCTCGATCTCCTGCTTGCCGCGGCGCAGCCGGTCGGCCCGGTGGCCATCGATGCCGGTCAGGTCGCCGGAGCGCAGCCGCTTCGGCGCGGCCGCCGGACCGGCCGGCTTCGGCGCTGCTGCCGCCGGGCGCTGGCCGGGCGGGGCCGGGCGGGGCGGCGGCGGGGATGGAGCGGGCTCGGGCGGAGGCGGCGGGGGGGATGCCGGGTCGCGCGGCCGCAACGGCGCGACATCCTGCGTCACGAGACGCCAGAGGCGGCGCTCTTCCTCGCTCGGTTTGCGGGTCTTGGCCATGCCGGATCAGCGGTCGGCATCCTCGGCCGAACGGCCGCGGCCCGGACAGGGCCGGGCCGGACGGGTCAGGAGCGACGGCATCGGCGGGTCAGTGGGATTCGCGGGTCTCGACCAGCGCCCAGTTCGGGTCGGTGGCGCGAGTGTTGCGGGCGAAGGTCCAGATGTCGGTGACCTCGACCGTCTGGTCCGGGCTGCCCTCGATCACCTTGCCCTCGGCGTCGCGCAGCATGCTCTTCTGGCGCGAGGCGATGCGCACGGTGACGTAGGCGGTGCGACCGTCCATGCGGGCGTCGACGATCTCGGCACGGTCGACCGCCTCCACCGTCTCCTCCAGCGTATGGCCGGCGGCCAGGCGGTCGCGGATCGCGGCGCTGAACTCGTCGTACAGCTCGTCGGACAGCAGCGGCCGCAGCGTCGCGGTGTCGCCGCGGGCGAAGGCCTCGACGATCATCTTGAAGGCGGCGCGGGAGCCGCCGACGAAGCCGCTTTCGCTGAAGCTGCGGTCGGCGATCTTGATCTGGGTCAGGCCGCTGGCCGGGCCGGCCTCGCCGTTGCCGGCGGCGCGCGGCCGTTCCGGCATGCTCACGACATTGTCGGGCGAGCGCGCCTCGGGCCGCGCCGGCTGCTGGGCGATCGGGTTCGGCCGCCGCTGCTCCGTCCCCGTCCGCCGGCCGAGCACGCTGCGCAGCCGCAGAATCAGGAACCCGGCGATCACCGCCAGAACCAGGATATCGAGGAAAGAGCCTTCGCCCATCGCTCCCTTCACTTGTCGCGCGCCCGTGCCGGCGCCGAATGCATCGCTCTGGACCCGGGCGCCGCGCGACACTACCTCTTGGTCGGCCCGTCCGGATGAAGCGAACCTTCGGCGGACGGCCGCCCGGGCCAGGATGCGCGGTCAGGAACGACGCCTGCCCCCGACAGATAGGCTGCCGACCCCCAAACGGCAAGGGAAACCGATGCCCCTCCTCGCCCTGCTGCTTCTTGTCCCGGTCCTGGCCGAGATCACGGTGTTCATCGTGGTCGGCCGCTGGATCGGCGTGCTCGCCACCCTGCTGCTGTTCATCGCCGTCGGCGTGATCGGCTCGCTGCTCTTGAAGCGGCAGGGGATGCGGGCGCTGCGCGAGATGCAGGCGGCGCTGGCCCGCGGCGAGCCGCCGGCCGAGCCGGTGGCCCATGCGGCCCTGCTGGTGCTGGCCGCGCTGCTGCTGATCTTCCCCGGCTTCCTCAGCGACCTGATGGCGCTGCCGCTGCTGCTGCCGCCGGTGCGGCGCGCGCTGATCCGCTGGCTCGGCGTGCAGGCGAAGCGGCGCGGCGGCTTCACCGTCTGGCCCGGCGGGCGCGGCCCCGGTGGGCAAGGGATGGGGGGCGGCACGGTGATCGACGCCGACTACACCGAGGTGAAGCCGGACGGCGGCCGCGACCCGTCGCTGCCGCGGATCGAGGATTCGCGCTGGGGCGGCAAGGATGAGGGGGACCCGCGGCGCCGGCCCTGACGGGGCCCCCCTGGGTTGTGGCCGCCACGAATTCCGTGCTAGCGAGACCCCGTCTTTCGCCGGCCAGCCGAGCCAGAGTTTCCAGGGAGATTTTTCATGTCGGACGTCAACCAGCAGCCGGATGCCGAGCAGCAGTTGCAGCCCTCGCTGCAGATCTCGGCGCAGTACGTCAAGGACCTGTCCTTCGAGAATCCGAACGCGCCGCGCAGCCTGACCCAGCAGGCGACGCCGCCGCAGGTGACGGTCAATGTCGACGTCCGCACCCAGCAGCTGGCCGAGAACGCCTTCGAGGTGGTGCTGCACATCAAGGCCGAGGCCAAGACCGGCGACGCCGCCACCTTCCTGTGCGAGCTGAGCTACGGCGGCGTGGTCGCCCTGGCCAATGTGACCAAGGAGCAGACCGCGCCGCTGCTGCTGATCGAGGCGCCGCGCCTCCTGTTCCCCTTCGCCCGGTCGGTGATCGCCGAGGCGACCCGCAACGGCGGCTTCCCGCCGCTCTTGATCCAGCCGATCGACTTCACCGAGCTGTTCCGCCGCCAGCTGGCCGCGCTCCGCGCCCGCTCCGAGGCCGAGGGCCAGCCGAGCGTGAACTGAAAGGCGTATCCGCTCCCGTAGGTTGGGTTCGCGCCCGCGAACCCAACCTACGACTGCCCTCCAGGACAGAGACCAGGCCCCGCTTCGGCGGGGCTTTTTCTTACCCTTCCTT
This sequence comes from Inquilinus sp. NPDC058860, assembly GCF_042743185.1. NCBI lineage: Bacteria > Pseudomonadati > Pseudomonadota > Alphaproteobacteria > Rhodospirillales > Rhodospirillaceae > Inquilinus > Inquilinus sp. NPDC058860. The sequence continues at coordinate 92,340 of NZ_JBHYMS010000002.1, forward strand.
CAGCCACAGCGGGTCGGTCAGGCCCTGGATGAAGGCGAGGTGGGCGGCCAGTTCCTCCGCCGTCGGCGCGTGCGGCCGTGGCGGGCGGGCGATGCGCTCGACCACCACGGTGGTCTCGGTCACCTCGACCGTGGTGGCGATGGCCAGGCCTGGCTCGCGGCCGCCGCACATCTCCAGCCAGACCTCGGCCAGCAGCTGGGCGTCGAGCAGCGCCCCGTGCAGCGTGCGGCCGGAATTGTCGATGCCGAAGCGGCGGCACAGCGCGTCGAGCGAGGCCTGGGCGCCGGGCCAGCGGCGCCGGGCCAGCGCCACCGTGTCGATCGACCGCGCCATCGGGATCGGCGGCAGGCCGAGCCGGCCGAGCTCCATGTTCAGGAAGCCCATGTCGAATTCGGCATTGTGGATCACCAGCTTGGCATCGCCGATGAAATCCAGGAACCCGCCGGCGACCTCGGCGAAGACCGGCTTGTCGGCCAGGAAGGCGTCGGTCAGCCCGTGCACCCGCTGTGCCTCCATCGGCACGGTCCGCTCGGGATTGATGTAGACGTGATAATGCGCGCCGGTCGGCACGTGGTTGATCATCTCGACCCCGCCGATCTCGACCAGGCGGTCGCCGCCCAGCGCGTGCAGGCCGGTGGTCTCGGTGTCCAGGACGATCTCGCGCATCACATCACCTTCAGTGAGGGCCGCCAGCGCCGCCCCGGCCGGGCCAGCGCCTGCCGCCGCACGGCCCGCAGAGCGAGCCGCGTCGGCCGGCGGCCGAGGCCGGTCGGCACCACCCAATCCGCCCGCCGCCGCTTCTCACGGTCGGGCATCTGCGCCGCCAGGATGGCGGCGAATTTCTCCCGGGTCATCCCCGGCCGGGCCAGCACCCGCTGGCGCTGCAGGAGGCGCGGCGCGCTGACCACGGCGACGGCGTCGCAGAAGCGCTCGCCCCCGGTCTCGAACAAGAGCGGGATGTCCAGCACCACCAGCGTGTCGCCGCGCCGCCCGGCCTGCTGCAGGAAGCGGCGCATCCGGCGGCGCACCAGCGGGTGCAGGATCGCCTCGAGCCGGCGCAACGCATCCGGCTTGCCGAACACCAGCGCGCCCAGCGCCTTGCGGTCGACCGCGCCGTCGCGCACCGCCTCCGGGAAGGCCTTGGCAACCGCCGGCACCGCGGCGCCGCCCCGGCGCATCAGGTCGTGCACCGCGGCGTCGGCGTCGTGCACGGCGATGCCGTCGCGCCGGAACATCGCCGCCGCCGTCGACTTGCCCATGCCGATCGAGCCGGTCAGGCCCAGGATCCTCACGCTCAGGCCCCCAGCACCGCGGCCCGCAGCGCGGCATCGACCACCGGCGCCACCCCGAACCAAGCCTCGAAACCCGGCCGCGCCTGGTGCAGCAGCATGCCGACGCCGTCGACCACCGGGTTGCCCCGGGCGCGGGCGGCGGCCAGCAGCGGCGTCTCCAGAGGCGCATAGACGATGTCGTTGACCAGCGCATCCGCCGGCAGTGCGTCGAGCGGCAGGTCGAGCGCCGGCCGGCCGACCATGCCCTCGGTCGTGGTGTTGACCACCAGGGCAGCGCCATCCAGCGCCGCGGCGCGGTCGGCCCAGTCGACCACGGTGATCGCGCCGCCCAGCTCCGCCGCCAGGGCCTCGGCCCGCGCCCGGGTGCGGTTGGCCAAGCGGATCTCGGGCGCGCCGGCATCGGCCAGGGCGACGATCACCGCCCGGGCCGCGCCGCCGGCGCCGACCACCACGGCCGGGCCACGGCCGGCCGACCAGCCGCCCTCCTTCGCGTTCAAGGATGTGCCGGCCTCGAGATTGGCCAGGAAGCCGAAGCCGTCGGTGTTGGTGCCGAACAGGCTGCCATCCTCGCGCACCACGATGGTGTTGACCGCGGCGATGCGCCGGGCCAGCGGGTCGAGCTCGTCGACCAGCGCCATCGCCGCCTCCTTGTGCGGCACGGTGACGTTGCAGCCGCGGAAGCCCAGGGCGGCGAGGCCGCGCAGCGCCGCCTCCAGCCGCTCGGGCGGCACCGCCATCGGCACATAGGCGCCGTCGATCCGGTAGCGGGCCAGCCAGTGGCCGTGCAGCTGCGGCGAGCGGGAATGCCCGATCGGCCAGCCGATCACCCCGGCCAGGCGGCCCTTCGCGGTCAAGGTCACGACGGCAGCACTCCGTGGTCGCGCAGGAAGCCGAGCAACGGCAGCAGCGGCAGGCCGAGCACGGTGAAATGATCGCCCTCGACCTTGGCGAAGAGCTGCGCCCCGCGGCCCTCCAGCTGATAGCCGCCGACCGAGGACAGCACCGCGTCGCCGACCGCGTCGAGATACCCCTCGAGGAAGACGTGGCTGAACGGCCGCATGGTCAGCTTCGCCCGGTCGGTCGCGTGCCACACCCGCTGGCCGTCGCGCACCGCCACCGCGGTCGAGGTCAAAGTGTGGGTGCGGCCGCGCAGCGCCAGCAGTTGGTCGCGGGCCGCCGCCCGGTCCACCGGCTTGTCGTGCCAGACGCCGTCGCAGTCCAGCATCTGGTCGGCGCCGATCACCAGCGCGCCGGGGTGCCGCCGCGACGCCCGCTGCGCCTTCAGCACCGCCAGTGCCTCGGCCACATCGGCCGGAGAGGCGCCTTCGGCTCGCATCGACGCCTTGACCTCGCTTTCGTCGATCGCGGCCGGGCTGACCGTGACGGCGACGCCGGCGGCCTCGAGCATCGCCCGACGCGTGGCGCTGCCGGAGGCGAGAACGATCGCGCTCATGCCCCGGGGATCCCCGCGCTGCGCCCCCGGCGGGCCAGCAGCGACAGGATCTCCGCCGCCGTCTCCTCGATGGCGCGGCGGGTGACGTCGAGCACCGGCCAGCGGTGCTTGGCGAAGTAGCGCCGCGCCTCCGCCACCTCCGACCGCACCTGCTCGGGGTCGACATAGTCGGTGGTCTGGGCCTGGTTCAGCATCTGCATGCGGTTGCGGCGCAGCTGGATCAGCCGCTCCGGGTCCTTGGTCAGGCCGACGATCAGCGGCCGGCTGACCTTGTGCAGGTCGTCCGGCAGCGGCAGGCCGGGGACGAAGGGCACATTCGCCGCCTTCACCCCGCGATTGGCCAGGTAGAGGCAGGTCGGCGTCTTCGAGGTGCGCGAGACGCCGATCAGGATGACGTCGGCCTGGTGCAGCTCGCCCGTCAGGTGGCCGTCGTCATGCGCCAGGGCGTAGTCCATCGCCTCGATGCGGTGGAAATACGCCGCGTCCATCGCGTGCTGCCGGCCCGGCCGACCGTGCCCGGCCATGCCGAGCTGCTGCGCCAGCGCCGCCATGATCGGGTCGAGCACCGAGATGCAGGGCACGCCGAGCGTGCCGCAGACATCCATCAGCCGGTGGCGCAGCCCGTCATCGACCAAAGTGAAGACCACGACGCCGGGATGGTCGCGGATCTCCTCGACCACCATGTCGAGCTGGCGGTTGGTGCGCACCAGATTCCAGAAGTGCTCGATCGGCTCCGCCCCCTCGAACTGCGCGAGGCAGGCGCGCGCGACGCTATGAATGGTGTCGCCGGTCGAGTCCGAAACGAGATGTAGATGAAACGTCTTCGTCTGCGCCATGGCACCGTTGTATCCCGGAGGCATGGGATTGTCTGTGGGCAAATTCGGGATGAAAGCCGGATTCACGAGGCTTGACGCGATCTGTGCCGGCTTGCCGGTGAGTCGTCGACTCTTCCGTCCGGCTGGGGACGAGAGTCCCGGCCCCGGTACGGCAGCGGCGAAGCCGGACGATGCGACCCCGAGTCCTCCCGCCCGTTATGGACAGGGGCGATGGCGAGGGTGTAGCGAGTCGGGCGCGTCTTCCCCGCTTTCCACAGGCAGGGGCGCGCCGGCCGGCAAACCCTGTGGACGGATTGTGGAAGAGTCACAATCCCCGTTATCCACAGGGATTCACTACATCCTCCAAACAAGGATTCCTTTTCATGGATAAGGATGGGCAGAGCCGGGAAGAGACGTCCGCGACGCCGGCGAAGCCGTTCCTGCGTGCCCTGGCCGGCGAGGCCCTGGCCCAGCCGCCGGTCTGGCTGATGCGCCAGGCCGGGCGCTATCTGCCCGAGTACCGCGCCATCCGGGCCCAGGCCGGAACCTTCCTGGATCTCTGCTACAACTCCGAGCTGGCTGCGGAGGTGACGCTGCAGCCGATCCGCCGCTACGGGCTGGACGCGGCGATCCTGTTCTCGGACATCCTGGTGGTGCCGCACGCGCTGGGCCAGGCGCTGGACTACGTCGAGGGCGAAGGCCCGAAGCTGGAGCCGGTGACCGACGCGGCCGGCATCGGCCGCCTGTCCGCCGGCCGGCTGCACGAGGTGCTGGGGCCGGTCTACGAGACGGTCGCACGGGTGGCGGCGGCCCTGCCGCCCGAGACGGCGCTGATCGGCTTCGCGGGCGCGCCCTGGACCGTGGCGACCTATATGGTCGAGGGCGGCGGCAGCAAGGAATACGGCGTGGTCAAGCGCCTGGCCTATGGCGAGCCGGAGACCTTCGGCCGGCTGGTCGACCTGCTGGTCGAGGCGACATCCGCCTATCTGCTGCGCCAGATCGCCGCCGGGGCCGAGGCGGTTCAGCTGTTCGACAGCTGGGCCGGGGTGCTGCCGGAGACGGAGTTCGAGCGCTGGGTGATCGCGCCGACCAAGCGCATCGTCAATGCGGTGCGGGCCGCGGTGCCCAGGGTGCCGATCATCGGCTTCCCGCGCGGCGCCGGGCTGCTGTACGAGCGCTATCTCGCCGGCACGGGGGTGGACGCGGTCGGGCTGGACACGACCGTCCCCCCGGCCTGGGCGGCGCGGGCGCTGCAGCCCAAGGCCGCGGTGCAGGGCAATCTCGACCCGGTCCTGCTGCTGACCGGCGGTGAGGCGATGATCAGGGCCGCCGACGCCATCACGAATGCGCTGGGCAGCGGTCCCTTCGTGTTCAACCTCGGCCATGGCGTGCTGCAGAAGACGCCGCCCGAGAATGTCGCCGCCCTGGTCCGGCATCTGCGCGGGGATCGGGGATGAGCCGGCGCGTCGCCGTCGTCCTGTTCAACCTGGGCGGTCCCGACAACCCGGACGCGATCCGGCCGTTCCTGTTCAACCTGTTCGCCGACCCGGCGATCATCCGCGTCCCGAACCCGGCCCGGATCATCCTGGCCTGGGCGATCGCCAAGAAGCGGACCCGCCTGGCCAAGGACATCTATGCCGAGATCGGCGGCGGCTCGCCGCTGCTGCCCAACACCGAGGCGCAGGCCCGGGCGCTGGAGGCGGCCCTGGCCGATCTCGGCGAGGTGAAGACCTTCATCGCCATGCGCTACTGGCACCCGATGAGCCAGGAGACCGCGATGCTGGTGAAGGATTTTTCGCCCGACGAGGTGATCCTGCTGCCGCTGTATCCGCAATTCTCCACCACCACGACCGCGTCGTCGCTGCGGGTGTGGCGGGATGCCTGCAGGATCGCCCGGCTGGACGCGCCGACCCGCGTGGTGTGCTGCTATCCGACCGAGGACCGTTTCATCGCCGCCATGGCCGCCGGCCTGCGCGCGGCGCATGAGGAGGCGGCGCGCCACGGCCGGCCGCGGGTGCTGTTCTCCGCCCACGGGCTGCCGGAGAAGATCGTCAGGGCCGGCGACCCCTATCAATGGCAGTGCGAGCGCACCGCCGCGGCCCTGGCCGAGGCCTCCGGCATCGCCGATCTCGACTGGGTCTCGACCTATCAGAGCCGGGTCGGCCGGCTGAAATGGATCGAGCCGTCGACCGAGGCGGTGATCCACGAGGCCGCGCAGGCGAAGCGGCCGATCGTGGTGGTGCCGATCGCCTTCGTCTCCGAGCATTCCGAGACCTTGGTCGAGCTCGACATCGAATACCGCAAGCTGGCTGACGAATCGGGCGCGCCGTGCTACCTGCGGGTGCCCACCGTCGGCGCCGATGAAGGCTTCATCGCCGGGCTGGCGGATCTGGTGCGGGCCGGCCACCGTCGCGGCACGGCCTGTGAGGCCGGGGATGGCGGCCGGATCTGCCCGGCGGCGTTTTCCGGGTGTCCCAGCAAAGCGGCTTGAGCGAGGACGGAATGGCGGCTCTCTATCCCTGGATCAAGGCGCTCCACGTCTTCTTCGTGATCTCCTGGATGGCCGGGCTGCTCTACCTGCCGCGGCTGTTCGTCTACCACTCCCAGACCACGCCGGGGACGCCGGAATACGAGCGCTTCGGGGTGATGGAGCGGCGGCTGATGCGCGGCATCATGCTGCCCTCGGCGGTGCTGACCTGGGTGTTCGGCATCGCCATGCTGTGGCTGACCGACTGGGCCTTCTTCGCCGAGGGCTGGCTGCATGTGAAGCTGACGGGGGTTGTCATCCTGACCGTGCTGCACCACATGTGCATCCGGTGGCGCCGCGGTTTCGCCGAGGGCCGCAACCCCCACACCGAGCGCTTCTACCGCATCGTCAACGAAGTGCCGGCGCTGCTGTTGCTGGTCATCCTGGTCATGGTGATCGTGCGGCCGTTCTGACGGAGCACGCGGTCAGTACAGCCTGCCGAACCAGCTGGTGATGTCGAAGAAGATCGACCGACGCTGCCCGGCGGCGTTCGCCAGATCCAACTGGTCGTAGACGCGGCTCCCCGGGTTGACCAGCGCTTGGCCGCAGACGGCCCAACCGGGCAGGTGTCGGGCGACATACGCGTATTCGGAGTCGACGCCGCTCTCCTCCGTGAGAGCACCTTCGGTGACGATCACCGTCTCCAGCCGGTCCCCCGGGCCGCCGGAGTATCGATAGTCACCGGGCCGATCGCGCGGCGTGCGGCATTCGGCATGTCTCAGGCTCGCGACGACGTCGCCAGGCTGCGGCGTCGCGTGCATCGTGATCGTGGATCCGGCCGGCTTTTGCTGCGACGTGTTGCAGCCGGCCAAGCCAAGCGCGGCCGCGACCGCCAGAACGACGGCGTTCCTCATCAGAAAATCCCCTCCCGACAATGAATCGACTATGTCCCATCCCTCGATAAATCCTCCCGCTTCTGCGGCGGCGGCGCAATATGCCGCCGGACGCGGCAGCACGATTGACTTGCGGCAAGTCATTCGATAACCATCTCGTGTTCTCAGCGGTCATCCGGGGCTCATTCGAAGCGCCGGCGCGGTCGAGCCCTTCGTGCCGTGGACCGAGGCTTCCAGCGAGACACCAATCCGAAGACGCCGCGCCGCCGGCGCTCTGTCCACGCCCATCAGGGTCCCCATGCATCTGCAAGAACTGAAAGAGAAGACTCCCAGCGAGCTTCTCGCCTATGCCGAAGAGCTTGAGGTCGAAAACGCGAGCATGCTGCGCAAGCAGGACATGATGTTCGCCATCCTCAAGCAGCTCGCCGAGAACGACGTCGCCATTTTTGGATCGGGTGTGCTCGAAGTCCTGTCCGACGGGTTCGGATTTCTGCGGTCTCCGGAATCGAATTACCTTCCCGGCCCGGACGATATTTACGTCTCGCCGCAGCAGATCCGCCGCTTCGGCGTGCGCACCGGCGACACCATCGAGGGCGAGATCCGCGCGCCGAAGGAAAACGAGCGCTACTTCGCCCTGACCAAGGTCAACAAGATCAATTTCGAGGAGCCGGAGACGGTCCGGCACCGGGTCACCTTCGACAACCTGACCCCGCTCTATCCCGACGAAGCGTTGCGGATGGAGCTGATCGACCCGACCAAGAAGAACATGACCGGCCGGATCATCGATCTGGTCTCGCCCCTCGGCAAGGGCCAGCGCGCCCTGATCGTGGCGCCGCCGCGCACCGGCAAGACGGTGATGCTGCAGAACATCGCCAACTCGATCGCCGAGAACCATCCGGACGCCTTCCTGATCGTGCTCCTGATCGACGAGCGGCCGGAGGAAGTGACCGACATGGACCGGTCGGTGAAGGGCGAGGTCATCTCCTCGACCTTCGACGAACCGGCCACGCGCCACGTCCAGGTGGCCGAGATGGTGATCGAGAAGGCCAAGCGCCTGGTCGAGCACAAGAAGGATGTGGTCATCCTGCTCGACAGCATCACCCGCCTGGCGCGCGCCTACAACACCGTGGTGCCGTCCTCCGGCAAGGTGCTGACCGGCGGTGTCGACGCCAACGCCCTGCAGCGGCCGAAGCGCTTCTTCGGCGCCGCCCGCAACATCGAGGAAGGCGGCAGCCTGACCATCATCGCCACCGCGCTGATCGACACCGGCAGCCGGATGGACGAGGTGATCTTCGAAGAGTTCAAGGGCACCGGCAACTCCGAGATCATCCTCGACCGCAAGCTGTCCGACCGCCGCACCTTCCCGTCGATCGACATCGGCAAGTCCGGCACCCGCAAGGAGGAGCTGCTGGTCGACAAGGGGACGATGTCGAAGATGTGGGTGCTGCGCCGCATCCTGATGCCGATGGGCCCGACGGATGCGATGGAGTTCCTGATGGACAAGCTGAAGCACAGCAAGTCCAACGCGGACTTCTTCGAGAGCATGAACCAGTAACGCCTTCGGGCATCGTCAGCGAAGGGCCGCCGGTCGCAGGATCGGCGGCCTTTTGCGTTTCATGGCAGCGCTGCGGCCCGGCCCGGTTGACCGGGCGCGCGCCCGACCCAACTTGCCGGTCACGACCAGCATGGGGATCGGCATGGCCAAGCTTCGTTCCAGCCTCGCTCTCGTCCTGGCGCTGCCGGGCTGCGCCGGCCTGATCCCGCCCTCGGCGACGCCCGATCCGGCACTGGCCGAGAAGGTCCGCGGCCTGATGGGAGACGACGCCTGCTCCGGCCGCGTCGCCGGCGCCCTGGCGGCCTATCGCCTCACGGCCGACGGCATCTCCAGCATCGAGATCGCGCCGGTGACGCCCGGCTCTCCGACCGAGTACAGCTTGGCGGCGCGCCAGGCCTGGGTCCGGCAGCCGGGCCAGCCCGGCGCGATCGTGGTCCAGTACGATCCGCGGGGCTGCCGGGTCGCCCAGGTCTATGCCCGCGACGGCGGGACGCTGCCGGCGATCTGACGTTCAGTGTCCGCCGCCACCGCCGCCGGGCCCGGCCGGCTTCGGCGCGCGCAGCAGCGGCATCAGCAGCAGCCCGGCGTAGAACAGGAGCGCCATCAGCAGGAAGCAGTCGGCGAAGGTCAGCACCTGGGCCTGCTTCAGCACCATGTTGTCCAGCATCTTCACCGCGGCGAGATCCGGGTTGCCGAGGCCGGCCGAGGTGAACATCTGGCTGAAATTGTCGACCGTCGCCTGGACCTGCGGGTTGGTCAGGGTGACATGCTCGGCGATGCGCGAGCCGTGCAGCGCCGCCCGGTCGATCATCACCGTGTTGATGCCGGCAAGGCCGAAGGCGCCGCCGAGATTGCGCATCAGGTTGTAGAGGCCGGATGCGTTCTTGATCTTGTCGGGCGGCAGGGTGCCGAGCGCCAGCGTGTTGATCGGCAGGAACAGCAGCATCAGCGACACGCCGCGGACCGCCTGCGGCCAGAACAGCTCCCAGAAGCTCCAATCGGCGGTGATCCAGGTCATCATGTAGACCCCGGTGCCGAAGGCGACGAGGCCGATGCCGAGCATCAGCCGCAGGTCCAGCTTCTTCGACAGCATGCCGGCCAGCGGCGCCGAGATGAACTGGAACACGCCGGTGACGAACATGATCTCGCCGATCTGCAGGCTGTTCAGGCCGCGCACCCGGGCCAGGAACAGGGGCACGATGTAGACGGCGCCGTAGAGGCCGACGCCGATGATCAGGCTGTACATGCAGCCGAGCGAGAAGTTGCGGTCGGCGAAAGCGCGCAGGTCGACGATCGGGTTCCGCGCGCTCAGCACCCGGGCGAAGAAGGCGATCCCGGCCAGCGTCCCGATCACGGCGAAGGTGAAGATCGACCGGTCCTCGAACCAGTCCCAGCGCGGTCCCTCCTCGAACACGTATTCGAGGCTGCCGAGGAACAGCGCCATCAGCGCCAGCCCGGCGAAATCGAAGCCCTTGAGCAGCTCGAGGTTCGGCTTGTCGAACTTGACCAGGAACCACACCCCGGTGGTCACCAGCACGCCCGGGATGATGTTGATCAGGAACAGCCAGTGCCAGGAGAAGGCCTGGGTCAGATAGCCGCCGAGGGTCGGCCCGATGGTCGGCGCCATGGTCGCGACCAGGCCGATCAGCACCGAGATGCCGGCCCGCCGCTCGGGCGGGAACAGGATGAAGGAGGCGGCGAAGACGGTCGGGATCATCGCCCCGCCGAGGAAGCCCTGCAACGCCCGGAACACGATCATCGATTCGATGTTCCAGGCCAGGGCGCAGGCCAGGCTGGACAGGGTGAAGCTGGCCGCGGAGATGACGTAGAGGATCCGGGTCGACAGCAGGCGGGAGAGGAACCCCGAGAGCGGGATCATCACCACTTCGGCGATCAGATAGGCGGTCTGCACCCAGCTGATCTCGTCCGGGCTGGCCGCGAGGCCGGCCTGGATCTCGCTGATCGAGCTGGAGACGATCTGGATGTCCAGGATCGCCATGAACATGCCGACGACCATGATGAAGAACCCGATCGTCTCGCGCGTGCCGGCGCCGGCACGCTTCGGCGCCGCCGGCCCGATGGCTGGGGCCGGCAGCGCGTCCGCGGTGGTGGTGCTCACCGCCGGAACTCGGCGGCCATGGCGGCGCCGAAGATGCCGCTGGCCAGGAGCGGGCCGGTGCCCTCCTCGCGCGTGTCGACCGCGACGCCGACCGACAGGCCGGGGCGCAGCAGGCCGCTCAGCTGGTTGTCGGCCGGCACCGCGATGCGCACCGGCACGCGCTGCACGATCTTGGTGAAGTTGCCGGTCGCGTTCTCCGGCGGCAGCAGGCTGAACTCGGCGCCGCTGGCCGGCGCGAAGCTCTCGACCTTGCCGGTCAGCGACTTGCCCGGGAAGGCGTCGACCGACAGCGTCACCGTCTGGCCGACCCGCATCTCGGCCAGCTGCGTCTCCTTGAAGTTGGCGACGACATAGACGCTGGGCAGCGGTACGACGGACAGAAGCTGCGTGCCCGGCCGGACATACTGCCCGACCTCGACCCCCTTGTTGCCGACGACGCCGTCGACCGGGGCGTGGATCACGGTGCGGTCGAGGCTGATCTGGGCCAGGTCGACCGACGCGGTCAGCCTTTCGATCTGGGCCTGGGCCTGGCGGTGCTGCGCCTGCAGGATCGCGGTCTGGCCCTGCTGGTTGGTCAGCGCCGCCTGGGCGCTGGCGAGGGCCGCGGCGTCGCGCTTGTGCTCGGTGTCGGCGGTCTCGAAGGCCTGCTGGCTGCCGTTGCGCGTCTCCCACAGCCGCCGTGCCCGCTCCAGGTCGTTGCCGGCCTGGGCCAGGGTCGCGGTCGCCTGGTCGACGCTGGCCTTGGCCTGGGCGATCATCGAATCCTGCAGCGCCAGCTGCTGCTCGATCGAGGCCAGCGTCGCAGCTTGGGCCGACAGCTCGGCCTTCGCCTGCGCCAGCTGGGCGCGGTAGTCGCGGTCGTCGATCCGGATCAGCGGGTCGCCCGCCTTCACCATCTGGTTGTCGGTGACCAGCACCGCGACCACCGCGCCCTCGACCTGCGGGCTGAGCGTGGTGGTGTCGCTCTGCACATAGGCGTTGTCGGTGGTCTCGAAGAACCGGTCGACGGTCCACCACCGGTAGCCGAAAAAGCCGGCGGCGGCGATGGCGGCCACGGCCGCGATGATGATGATGGGCTTGCGCATGGGGGCAACCGAGGTGTGAACTAAACCGTTCAGTCTTGTTGCCGGAAGGTGCGTTTTGCCCTATCTCTTGTCAAGACGAAACTGAACGGTTCAGTTTAGCGCGATCTTTCCGTATCCATGTGCCGATGACCTGTCCTTTCACCGAGGCGCTTCCGCCGCCAGCCGCCGCCAGCCGGAAGCCGGCCCAGATCCTGAAGGCGGCGTACGGCGTCTTCCTGGAGCAGGGCTACGGCGCCGCCAGCATGGATGCGATCGCGCGCGAGGCCGGTGTGTCCAAGGCCACGCTCTACGCCCATTTCGCCGGCAAGGAGGAGCTGTTCGCGGCCATCGTCGGCAGTGCCTGCCTGGCATTCGAGCGGCTGGCGGCGATGTCGCCGCCGCCGGACGACCTGCGCGCCGCGCTGATGGAGGCCGGCGGCACGCTGCTGCGCTTCATCCTCCACCCCGACGTCATCAAGGTGTACCGCAGCGTGCTGGCGGAAGCGGCCCGGTTCCCGGACCTCGGCCGGGCGATGTACGAGGCCGGCCCGGGCCAGGGCAAGGCGCATCTGACGACGTTCTTCGCCGCCGCCAACGCCCGCGGCGTCCTGGCGGTGCCGGACCCGGAGCTGGCGGCCGAGCAGTTCGGCGCCATGATCCTCGGCCACATGAAGATGCGGCTCGAGCTCGGCATCGAGACCCCGAGCGAGGAGCGGATCGAGCGCGGCCTCAGGAGCGGCGTCGACGCCTTCCTCCGCGCCTACGCCGTCCCGGCCGCGGCGGTGCCGTAAGAGGATCGACTGCCTGCTTTTCGCGTGCCTCTCCCGTTTACGGGAGAGGCAACGCAATAGTCCGGAGCGGGCTCTAAGGCAGCAGCACCGTCGAGCCCGTCGTCTTCCGCGCCTCCAGGTCGCGATGGGCCTGGGCGGCCTCGCGCAGCGGATAGGTCTGGGCGATCGAGATCTTCACTGCGCCCTTGGCCACCACGTCGAACAGCTCCGCCGCCGCGGCCTCGTATTCCGGCCGGGTGGCGATGTAGCTGCCCAGCGTCGGCCGGGTCAGATACAGCGACCCCTTCTGCGACAGCACCAGCGGGCTGATCGGCGCCACGGGGCCGGAGGCGTTGCCGAAGGTCACCATCATGCCGCGCGGCGACAGGCAGTCGAGCGAGCCCTCGAAGGTGGTCTTGCCGACGCCGTCATAGACCACCGGCACCCCCTTGCCGCCGGTGATGGCGCGGACGCGGGAGACGAAATCCTCGGTCGAATAGTCGATCACATGGTCGCAGCCGGCGGCCCTGGCCAAGGCCACCTTCTCCGTCCCGCCGGCGGTGCCGATCACGGTGGCGCCGAGATGCTTGGCCCATTGGCAGGCGATCTGGCCGACGCCGCCGGCGGCGGCGTGGAACAGGATGGTCTGGCCCGGCACGACCTGGAAGGTGCGGCGCAGCAGGTACCAGGCGGTCAGCCCCTTCAGCATGATCGCCGCCGCCGTGCGGTCGGTGACCCCGTCCGGGATCTTCACCACCTTCTCGGCCGGGATCACCCGCTCCTCGGCATAGCTGCCGGTCGGGCCGTTGCCGTAGGCGACCCGGTCGCCGGGCTTGAAGCCGGCGGCATCGGAGCCGACCGCGACGATCTCCCCGGCCGCCTCCTGGCCCAGGACCAGCGGCAGCTGCGCCTTGTAGAGGCCGCCGCGGATATAGGTGTCGATGTAGTTCAGCCCCACGGCGGTGTGTCGGATCCGGATCTCGCCGGGGCCGGGCGCCGGCACGTCGACCGGCTCCCAGCGCATCGTGTCGGGGCCGCCGTTCTCGTGGATGCGGATGGCGTGGACCATGGGTTCCCTCAGCCGAGATGGGTTTTCAGGAAGGCGGCGGTGCGGTCGTTCGCCAGCGTGGCGCCGGCGGCGTCGTAATGCTCGCCGCCGACGCGGGCGAAGGCGTGGTCGAGGCCGGGATAGGCGTGCACCGTGACCGTCGGCAGCGACGCCATGCGGGCGCGGATCTGGTCCTGCGCCTCGGGCGGAACGAAGCGGTCCTTCTCGGCGATGTGCAGCATCAGCGGCCGGGTGATGGCGCTGGCCTCGCCCAGAAGCTTGTCGAGGCCGACGCCGTAATAGCTGACGGCGCAGTCGGCGTCGGAGCGGGTGGCCATCAGGAAGGCCAGGCGGCCGCCCAGGCAGTAGCCGAGCGCGCCGGCGCGGCCGGTGCATTCCGGCAGGTCGCGCAGCGCCGCCAGCGAGGCGATCAGGTCCTCGACGCCGGCGGTCTCGTTGAAGCCGTTGAACAGGGCGAAGGCCTTGTCCCACTCGGCCTGCGACTTGTCGGTGATGTCGACGCCGGGCTCCTGCCGCCAGAACAGGTCGGGGCACAGGGCGACGTAGCCCTGGGCGGCGAGATCGTCGCAGATCTGGCGCATCACCGCGTTGACGCCGAAGATCTCCTGGATGACGAGTATGCCCGGCCCCGAGCCCGAGGCCGGCCGCGCGAGATACGCGTTGAAGCGGCCGCCATCGGCAGCGGTGATGGTGACTGTCGCCATGGAGTCGCTCTCCCTCGAGCGTTGCGGTGGACGAAGCAATCGAAGCAAACGGGGTGGACGATAACCGGAGCCCGGCGGGCTTGTCACGGCGGGCCGAGCGACCCCGCTGCGGGCAGCTTGCGCCCGCAGGGACTACAGAGAGAGTTGTTTGAACTTCCCCGAAAAGTTGATGCTCATTTCGAACAAAACCGGCGGGTCGAACCGGGACATGGTTTCAAGCAGATTGGGCCATTGATGGACGATGACCGCGCAGCACCGGTGCATCGGCGTCTTCTGATAAGCCGCCGCAAGGACGACGCCTTTCAACCTTGCTTGGCTGAATGCAAACCGCTCGGGCTTGTTTCGGTGGATGCGATGGTCGCCGGTGACGGTGATCCAGTCACCCCGATCCGCAGCCAGATACTCCATCCATTGGATATCGGTCGGATGACTGAGCGGCAGGTCGCGAATGTGGATGGCGGTATGACCCCAGTTGCTGATGAAGCCGTGAAGCGTGCTGGCCATCACGGGCGAGGTGCAGTTGTCGAACAGGACCTTCATGCAGCTCGCTGAAGCAGGGCCGTTTCGAAATCGGCGGCTCTCCTTACGGCGGACGGCTTGACCTGCCAGGCGCGCGCTGCGGCCTCGATACCACCTTCGGCCTGAAGTGCCGCGGCCAGTGTGGTGGTCGGTACACCAGACTCCTCGTCGATCGGCTGGCCGAAGGACCGGGCGGGATCGACGACGATGCCCTTGGCGCGCGTTGCCGGCCACCACCGCCCGGGTGCAATGCCGTCGAAATCGACGTCGGCCAGACTCTGCTCGATGATCTTCTGGAAGGCATATTGTTTGCGGAAGATGTCGACGAGTTGGGTGCCGCCATCCTCGCGCACGATCTCGAGGAAGATAGCCCGCCCGTCGGTTTTGAACTTCTTCGTGGACAACGGCCTCTCGTCATCCACCAGCCTGGACGCCTCACTGATGGCACGGCGAATGGCGATGGCGCTCACGCCCCTTTCCATGAAGGCATGCGCCGTCCGCATCTCCATCAGATCCCGGAATCCGAGATAGACGCGATCATCGTCCAGATCGATCTGGGGCCGCCAGAGCGGTTCATAGTGCTTGCCCCTGATCGAGTGGCCCTTGAGCCACCGGCTGATCTTGCCGGCGGGCACGCGGATCAAGCGTTCGGCATCCGATGGTGTGTAGAGGCCGATTCCGAGAAGGGTCGATGAGGTCAAAGCCACCTCCGCCCATGCTTACTGCAAGGCGCGATTCCGCGAATCAAGCGCGGCGACCGTCGCCAGCCGCCGCTTTCATCTGCGATTCTAACACAATGTTTCCTGATTGTTCCTGTCAAAATCGACCCTTGTATCCCTCGAACTCGAGCAGCCGGCGCTTGCGTTCCAGGCCGGAGGCGCTGCCGTAGCCGCCGAGCGTGCCGCCGGCGCCGATGACGCGGTGGCAGGGCACCAGCAGCACCAGGTCGTTGCGGCCGCAGGCCTGGCCGACGGCGCGCGGACCGCTGTTCAGGATATGCGCCACCCCGCCATAGGACGCCGCCTCGCCATAGGGGATGTCGATGATCGCCTGCCGCACCCGCGCCTGGAACGGGCTGGCCGGCGGCGCCATCGGCAGGTCGAAGCGGCGCCGCCTGCCGGCGAAGTACTCCTCGATCTGCCGGATCGCCTTCCGCAGCAGCCTGTCCCCCGGCGGCGCGTCGTCGGCCGGATCCTGGACATGGTCGACCGCGGCCACCACGCCGCCGGCGACGGTGATCCGCACCGGCCCGACCGGCGTGTCGATGGTCGCAGTGGCCCGGTCGACGGGGGTACGGCTTCGGGCAGTCACGGTCCGATCAGCTCCAGCAGCGCCTGCGGCGTGGTGACCGGGGCCTGGCACACCGGCCCGCGGCAGAGATAGGCGGTCGGCTCGCCGTCGTGCATCGCCTTGCCGGCGGCCGGATGGTCGGCCGGCAAGGCTGTGCCGGGATTGAGCCGCAGCAGCATCCGGCCGGGCAGGGAGCGGCCGTGCACCGCCCGCAGCAGCGCCCGGGTGGCGGGATCGTCCTTGCGCCCGATGACCACGATCTGCAGCGGCTCCATCCGGTCCTCGGCCAGGTTCAGCCAGGTGGCGAGCGGAATGAAGTTGCGCTGCAGCTCGCCGGTGAAGGCGGCGATCAGGGAATCGGCGCGCAGCGCGTACAGCCGGTCGCCGGTCAGGTGGTGCAGCCGCGTCAGCACCCCGAGCATGGTGCCGTTGCCGGACGGGACCGCGGCGTCATAGGCGCTCTTGGTGCGGACGATCAGGGCCTCGCCGTCATCCGCGGTCAGGAAGTAGCCGCCGCGGCCGCCGTCCCAGAAATGGGCGTCCAGCACCGCGGTCCAGAGCTTGGCGTGCTCGAGATAGGCCGTGGTCTCGGTCACCTCGTGCAGCGCCAACGCAGCCGCCGTCATGTCGGCATAGTCCTCGAGCAGCCCGGGCGCGGTCGCCTTGCCGCGGCGCCAGGCATGCGCCAGCCGGTCGCCGTGCCCGAGCTGCCGGACCACGGCGGCGAAGGCGGTCTCGGCCAGCCCGATCCATTCCGGCCGGTCGAAGGCTTCAGCCGCGCGGGCCAGGGCCGAGATCATCAGCCCGTTCCAGTCGGCCAGCACCTTGTCGTCCCAGCCGGGCCGTACGCGTACGGCCCGGCGTTCCAGGAGTACGCCCCGGTCCGCCGCGAGCGCCGCCTCGGTTCCGGCATCGCGCAGCACCGGCTCGTGGCGGCGGTTGAGGATGGTCTTGCCTTCCCAGTTGCCGCCCGGCGTCACGTCGTACGCCTGCTTGAACACGGCCGAGCGTTCACCCAGAGCGGCGTCGATCTCGGCCTCGCTCCAGACGTAGAAGCGGCCCTCCTCGCCCTCGCTGTCGGCATCCAGCGTCGCGGCGAAGGCCCCGCCCTCGGCGATCATCTCGCGCTCGATCCAGGCGACCGTCTCCTCGACCCGGGCGGCGTACAGGGGATCGCGCGTCTCCTGCCAGGCCGCGGTCAGCAGGTCGATCAGCTGGGCGTTGTCGTACAGCATCTTCTCGAAATGCGGCGCCAGCCACTCCTCGTCGGTGGAGTAGCGGGCGAAGCCGCCGCCGAGATGATCGTAGATGCCGCCCTGGCTCATCGCCGTCAGGGTGCGCAGCACCGCATCGCGCCAGGCGGGCTGGCGCGACCGTCGCCAGCCGCGCCACAGCAGCTCCAGGAGTCCCGGCTGCGGGAATTTCGGCGCGCCGCGCAGCCCGCCCCAGACCGGGTCGAACTGCCCGGCCAGCTGCGTCGCCACCTGGTCCAGCACCCCCAGGCTCAGCCCGGCGCCCGGCTGGTTCTCGGACTGCTTGGCCAGGGCCTCGGCGAGGGCGGCAACATTGCTGGTCACCTTCTCCGGCTCGGTGGCATAGGCGGTGGACAGGGCGCGCAGCACGTCGGTGAAGCCGGGACGGCCCCAGCGGCTGGTCGGCGGGAAATAGGTGCCGCCCCAGAACGGCGCGCCGTCCGGGGTCAGGAACATGGTCAGCGGCCAGCCGCCCTGCTGCCCCAGCATCGCCAGCGCCGACTGGTAGATGGTATCGACATCCGGCCGCTCCTCGCGGTCGACCTTGATCGACACGAACAGCTCGTTCATCACCGCGGCGATGGCGGGGTCCTCGAAGCTCTCATGTGCCATCACATGGCACCAGTGGCAGGCGGCATAGCCGACCGACAGCAGCACCGGCTTGTTCTCGGCCCGGGCGCGGGCGAAGGCCTCCGGGCCCCAGGGCTGCCAGTCCACCGGATTGTCGGCGTGCTGCAGCAGATAGGGGCTCGTCTCCTCGGCGAGGCGATTGGGGGCGAGGCGGTTCGGCATCTCGATATCCCGGTCTGTAATGGCGCTGGCGCCGGACGCTATACTGTCCTGTCACGATAACGCCGCCAACGCCCTCGGAGGATCCCGATGAAAGTCTCGATCGATATCGACTGCACGCCGGAGGAGGCGCGCGCCTTCTTCGGCCTGCCGGATGTCGGCCCGATGCAGCAGGCCCTGCTGAAGGATCTGGAGGGCCGGATGCGCGCCAACCTGGCGGCGATGGAGCCGGAGGCGCTGTTCAAGACCTGGCTGCCGGCCAGTATGGAGGGTTTCGAGACGCTGCAGCGCGCCTTCTGGCAGGGCATGACTGGCGGCAAGGGAGGCAAGTCCTGAGCGTATCTGTTTCACGTGAAACACCGGTCTCCCGGATCGCTGCCCCATGACCACCCGCGACACCATCTTCGCCCCGGCGACCCCCGCCGGGCGCGGCGGGGTGGCGGTGCTGCGGATCTCCGGTCCCGGCGCCGGGGCGGCGCTGCAGGCGCTGACCGGGCGCCCCCTTCCCGCCCCTCGCCTTGCGACCTTGGCGGAGCTGCGCGACCCGGCCGACGCCACGCCGCTGGATCGCGGCCTCGTCCTCTGGTTCCCCGGGCCGGCCAGCTACACCGGCGAGGATGTGGTGGAGCTGCATCTCCACGGCGGCCGGGCTGTGACCCGCGGCCTGGTCGAGGCGCTGTCCCGGATCGGGGGGATGCGCCCGGCCGAGCCCGGCGAGTTCACCAGGCGCGCCTTCCTGGCCGGCAAGCTCGACCTGACCGAGGCCGAGGCGGTGGTGGACTTGGTCGACGCCGAGACCAAGGCCCAGCGGCTGCAGGCGCTGCGCCAGCTCGGCGGCGCCCTCGGCGCGCTCTATGAAGGCTGGCGCTCCGCCCTGATGCGGGCGCTGGCGATGACCGAGGCGGCGCTCGATTTTCCGGACGAAGGCCTGCCGCCGGACCTGGCGGCGGAGGCGGAGCGGATCGTGGCCGGGGTCTCGGCCGCGATCGCCGCCCATCTCGACGATTCCGGCCGCGGCGAGCGGCTGCGCGAGGGCGTGCACATCGCCATCCTCGGCCCGGTCAATGCCGGCAAGTCCAGCCTGCTGAACGCCTTGGCGCGGCGCGACGCGGCCATCGTCTCCGACCGGCCGGGCACGACCCGGGACGTGGTCGAGGTCGCGCTCGACCTGCGCGGTTTTCCCGTGGTGCTGGCCGATACGGCCGGGTTGCGCGAGGCGGCCGACGAGATCGAGGCCGAGGGCATCCGGCGCTCCCACCGCCGCGCCGCCGAGGCCGACCTGCGCCTGGTCATCCGCGACGCCGGCGAGCTGGCGCCGGCCGATCCGTCGCTCGGCCCCGGGCCGGACACGATCCGCGTGCTCAACAAGATCGATCAGGCGCCCGACGCACCACGAGCCGACGACGAGATCGCCATCTCGGTGCGAACCGGCGCCGGCCTCGACCGGCTGCTCGATATGCTGGCCGAAGCGGTGGAGCGGCGGCTGACCGGCGACGGTTCCCCCGCCCTCACCCGCGCCCGCCACCGCGTGGCGCTGGAGGATGCGCGCGACGCCCTCGCCAGGGTCCCGTCCGCGCCGCTGCCCGAGCTGGCGGCGGAGGATCTGCGCCTGGCCCTGCGCGCGATCGGCCGGATCACCGGCCGGGTTGATGTCGAGGACATGCTGGATCTGCTGTTCGGCAGCTTCTGCATCGGCAAGTGAGCGGCGATCGGGCCCGCGCGTCAGATCGCCTCGGCGATAGCGTCTGCGTCTTCCTTCGAGGAAGTGTCGGCAACAGTCAGGCGGCCGCGGAAAGAGGAATCGCCGATGGTCTGCGTCGACACCAGCCGGCCATCGACGAGGAAGGCCAGCACGCCGCCGCGGTGATCCCGCAGGACGGGCGCGATCCGGTCGGGAACACCGTTCCTGAGCTGGACGACGACTTGGTAGCCGCCGGAGGGCGACACGAGGACCCGGCTCAAGGACGTGTCGGTGCTGGTGACCAGCGGCTCCGGATGGAGATAGATCGTCCCCTCGGGCGCCGACACAGGCTGCAGGCCGGATCCGGCGCTCCGTTCGGCAAGATGGACCGACAGGCCTGCCTGCGTTCCGCTGGACGGGCTGCCTTGGACGCAGGCGCCGGTCGCCATGACGGCGGAAAGCCCGACGACGGTCCGGATCGCCGCGCGCCGCGTCAGCCGAATGTCCTGTTTCACGTGAAACCTCCCCCTTTGTCGCGTGGCTTATCGGAACAGCTGATCTTGCAGCGCGCTCGCCAACGACCGGCCGGATCCGCCGACCGCGACACCCAGCAGGCGGGCGAGGTCGGTGGCCTCCGCCATGGTCATGAGACCGCTGATCTGGACCCGGCCGCCGAGAATGGGCTCGCGGATGATCGGGGCCGTGATCAACGCTTCGTCGATCAGCACCGCCAGAATGCGTCCGACATTGTCGGTGGTCGCCCGGGCCAGATGGTCGCGGCCGGTCGGGGTCAGCGTCAGCTCGACGACCGGGCTTGCCGAGATAGGATCGAATCGGGCCGCAGCCGAGACGATGTCGGGAGTCGACAGCACGGCGTCCGGTTGCAGGTAGAGAATCCGCCCGTTGCTCTCGATTCGGGTCAGGCCCGGCTCCGGCCGGGTCTCGGCGAAGCGCAGCTGCACATCCGGTGGGGCGGTCCGAGCCGCCGCCGGCGGCTTGGTCGGCATCGTCAGCGCAGCAGCCAGAACTGCAGCAGTGACAGCCAGGGTGGAGACGATGGAGAACACGGGACGACACTCCCCCTGGCCCGCAGTGTTTCACGTGAAACACCGGATTGCGCGTGCCGGCATTTGACCCTGCCCCTTCGCCTCCGTAAAGTCCGCCGCCATGGAACAGTACGACGTCATCGTGGTCGGCGGCGGCCATGCCGGATGCGAGGCGGCGGCGGCCGCGGCGCGGTTCGGCGCGCGCACGGCGCTGGTCACCCAGCGGCTCGACTCGATCGGCGAGATGTCCTGCAACCCGGCCATCGGCGGCCTGGGCAAGGGCCATCTGGTGCGCGAGATCGATGCCCTGGACGGCATCATGGGCCGGGTGATCGACCGCGCCGGCATCCAGTTCCGCATCCTCAACCGCAGCAAGGGGCCGGCGGTGCGCGGCCCGCGCGCCCAGGCGGACCGGAAGCTGTATCGCCTGGCGATGCAGGCGGTGCTGGCCGAGCAGTCCGACCTCGACCTCGTCGCCGGCTCCGTCGAGGATCTGGCCTTCGATTCGGCCGGCGCCGTCTCCGGCGTCGTCCTTGCCGACGGCCGCACGCTGCAGGCAGGGGCTGTGGTGCTGACCACCGGCACCTTCCTCAACGGGCTGATCCATATCGGCGAGGAGAAGCGGCCGGCCGGCCGGGTCGGCGACGCGCCGTCGATCGGCCTGGCCGGGACGCTGCATCGGCTCGGCCTCACCCTCGGCCGGCTGAAGACGGGCACGCCGCCGCGGCTCGACGGCCGCACCATCGACTGGGCGGCGCTGGAGGAGCAGAAGGGCGACGACCCGCCGGTCCCCTTCTCCGACCTCACCGACCGCATCACGGTGCCGCAGGTCTCCTGCTTCATCACCTACACCACCCCGGCAGCGCATGCGCTGATCCGCGCCAATCTGCACCGGGCGCCGATGTATTCCGGCCAGATCGACAGCGTCGGCCCGCGCTATTGTCCCTCGATCGAGGACAAGGTGGTGCGCTTCGCCGACAAGGAGCGGCACCAGATCTTTCTGGAGCCGGAGGGGCTGGACGATCCGACGGTTTACCCCAACGGCATCTCCACCTCCCTGCCCCGCGACGTGCAGGAGGGGCTGGTGCGCGGCATTCCGGGGCTGGAGAAGGCCACGATCCTGCGCCCCGGCTATGCCATCGAATACGACTTCGTCGATCCGCGGCAGCTCGACCGGTCGTTGATGCTGCGGGCCGTGCCGCGGCTGTTCCTGGCTGGGCAGATCAACGGCACCACCGGCTATGAGGAGGCGGCGGCCCAGGGGCTGATCGCCGGGCTGAACGCCGCCCGCGCCGTGGCCGGCGACGACCCACTGCTGCTCGACCGGGCCGAGGCCTATGCCGGCGTGATGATCGACGATCTGGTCACTCGCGGCGCGCCCGAGCCCTATCGGATGTTCACCTCGCGCGCCGAGTACCGGCTGGTGCTGCGCGCCGACAACGCCGACGGGCGCCTGACCGCCCGCGGCATCGCCGCCGGCTGCGTCGGGGCGGACCGGCAGGACCTGTTCGCCCGCAAGGCCGCGGCGCTGGAGGCGGCGCGGCAGCGGATCCGGGCGCTGTCGCTGACCCCGACCGAGGCGCGGCGCCACGGCCTGGCGGTCAACCAGGACGGCGTGCGGCGCGACGGCATGGACCTGCTGCGCTATCCCGGGGTCGACCTGGCCGCCCTCGCCCGCATCTGGCCGGAGCTGGCGGCGTGGCCGGAGGCGGTGGCGGAGCAGGTCGAGACCGAGGCGAAATACGCCGGCTATCTCGACCGACAGGAGGCCGACATCCGGGCCTTTCGCCGCGACGAGGGGCTGGCCCTGCCGGCGGAGCTCGATTTCGACGCGGTCGGCAGCCTGTCGGCCGAGATCCGCCAGATCCTGAAGCGGTCGCGGCCGCCGACCCTGGGCGCCGCGGCGCGCCTGCCGGGCGTGACCCCGGCGGCGCTGGTCGCGCTGCTCAAGCATGTCCGTCGTGAAGGAGACGGGGGCGCGCGTGCCATCGCCTGAGGCGGCCTTCCCGCCGCCGGCGGATCTCGCCGACAAGCTGGATCGCTACGAGGCGCTGCTGCGGAAGTGGCAGGGGGCGATCAACCTGGTCGCGCCCTCCACCCTGCCGGAGCTGCGGCGGCGGCATTTCGAGGATTCGCTGCAGCTGGTGCCGCTGATTCCGGCCGGCGCCAAGGTGCTGGTCGATCTCGGCAGCGGCGCCGGCTTCCCCGGGCTGGTGCTGGCGCTGGCGACCGGGTTGGAGACCCATCTGATCGAGAGCGACCAGCGCAAGGCCGAATTCCTGCGCGCTGTTTCACGTGAAACACGGGCTCCGGTGACGGTGCATGCCAGGCGGATCGAGGAGGTGGCGCCCTTCCCCGCCGATGTGGTGACGGCCCGCGCCCTCGCCGCCCTGCCCGTCCTGCTCGGCCACGCCGCCCGATTCGCCGGCCCGCACACCGTCGCGCTCCTTCCCAAGGGCCGGTCCGCCGAGGCCGAATTGACCACCCTGCCAGCATCACCGAAGATGACCATCGACCTCCATCCGAGCCGGACCGATCCCGACGCCGTGCTCATCCGCATCGAGGGGTTCGCCCGTGGCTGACGACACCCAACTATTGCCGCCCGTGGAGGCCGACGCGCCCCGCCTCACCCGCACCATCGCCATCGCCAACCAGAAGGGCGGCGTCGGCAAGACCACGACGGCGATCAACCTGGCGACGGCGCTCGCCGCCGTGCGCAAGCGGGTGCTGGTGATCGACCTCGATCCGCAGGGCAACGCCTCGACCGGCTTCGGCCTGCCGCGGGCCAAGCGCGGCGTCGGCTCCTACGACCTGCTGTTCGGCACCACCACCGTCGTCGATTCGGCGGTGACGACCGAGGTGCCGGGCCTCGACCTGATCCCCGCCTCGGTCGACCTCGCCGGCGCCGAGCTGCAGCTGGTCGAGGCGGTGCGGCGCGAATACCGGCTGCGCAGCGCCCTCAGGCCCCATGCCGACGGCTACGACTATGTGCTGATCGACTGCCCGCCGTCGCTCGGCCTCCTCACCCTCAACGCGCTGACCGCGGCCGACGCCGTGCTGGTGCCGCTGCAGTGCGAGTTCTATGCGCTGGAGGGGCTCAGCCACCTGATGCGGACGATCGAGCGCGTCCGCAAGGCCTTCAACCCGGCGCTCGAGATGCAGGGGATCGTGCTGACCATGTATGACCGGCGGAACAACCTCTCCGACATGGTGGCGCGCGACGTGCGCCAGCATCTCGGGGCCAAGGTGTACGAGACGGTGATCCCGCGGAACGTCCGCGTCTCCGAGGCGCCGTCGCATGGCAAGCCGGTCCTGGTCTACGACCTCGCCTCCTCCGGCGCCCAGGCCTATGTCCATCTCGCCTCCGAGATGCTGAAGCGCGAAGAGCAGAGGAGTGCTGCATGAGCGCGGCCGAGAGCAGCCATCGCCGCCGCCCCAGCCTGGGCCGCGGCCTCGACGCCCTGTTCGGCGAGGCCGAGGAGGCCGACATCGCCGCCAGCGAAGGCGGCGAGCCGCGGGCGCCGCGCAGCCTGCCGGTCGAGTTCCTGAGCCCCGGCCCGTTCCAGCCGCGGCGGAAGTTCGACGAGGGCGAAATGGACCGGCTGGTCGAGTCGATCCGCACCCAGGGCGTGCTGCAGCCGATCCTGGTGCGTCCGGTCGAGGGCAAGGCCGACCGCTACCACATCATCGCCGGCGAGCGCCGCTGGCGGGCGGCGCAGAAGGCCAAGCTGCACGAGGTGCCGGTGGTGGTCCGGCCGATGTCGGACCGCGATGCGCTGCAGATCGCGATCATCGAGAACGTCCAGCGCCAGGACTTGACGGCGCTGGAGGAGGCCGAGGGCTATCAGCGGCTGCTGGCCGAGTTCAGCCTGACCCAGGAGGATGTGGCCCAGGCGGTGGGCAAGAGCCGCAGCCACATCGCCAACACGCTGCGCCTGCTGGACCTGCCGGACACGGTGCGGGCGCAGCTGCAGGAAGGCCTGCTGACGGCCGGCCACGCCCGGGCGCTGCTGGGCTGCCCGGACCCGGAGGCGGCGGCGCGGATGGTGATCGCCAAGGGGCTGAACGTCCGCCAGACCGAGCAGCTGGCCCGCGACGCCCGCGAGCAGCCCCCTGCCCCGTCCCGGCCGGTGGCGCGCGATCCCAACATCGTGGCGATGGAGCAGGACATCGAGACCCGGCTGGGCTTCAAGGTGAAGATCGATACCCGCGACAACACCAGCGGCACGATCCACATCCAGTACAGCAACCTCGACCAGTTCAGCGCCGTGCTGATGCGGCTGCAGGGCACGAAGGAGAAATGGTAGCGGAATGTTGGCCGGGTTCGTGACACGAACCGGCATGAATTTTCAAAGACATCTTGATCGATACTATGGCATCTCCAAGAACCCAACGACTTCGTGATCCTGTCCATGGACTGATCGTCTTTGGGAGAGGGGAGCTCGATCAGCTTGCCTGGAGATTGATCGACACGCCCGAGTTTCAGCGTCTGCGTAGAATCAAACAACTCGGCGTGTCGGAATTCGTGTTTCCAAGCGCGACTCACACACGGTTTGCCCATTCGATCGGCGTCTTTCATATCGCTCGCAAGCTGGTTGAGATCATCAAACGAGAAGCGGAGGAGAAGCCGGAGCGGGCCGATGTCGCCGTCATCGCCGCTTTGCTGCACGATATCGGCCACGGGCCGTTCAGTCATACGTTTGAAGGTGTGCAGGAGGGCCGAGGCGTCACCAAACGTCACGAGAAGTGGTCTGCCGAAATCGTTCGAGATCCCGACGGACGCATTAGGAAAGAATTAGAAGACTATAGAAGAGGGTTGTCCCAAGATGTTGCGGCTCTACTCGATGCAGAAGATCCAATAGATATTTATCACGCCATCGTCTCCAGTTCTTTCGACGCCGACAGACTAGATTATCTTCGTCGAGACCGGCTAATGACCGGTAGCGGGGCCGGGGCAATCGACTTTGATTGGTTGATGGAACATGTTCGCGTCCGACCTATTTCAATCGAGGCTCCAGACGATATTTCAGATAGCGAGGATGGCCTGATCCAAGTTCCCACGTTTTGCCTGGACGCCAAAGCCTTGCCAGCGGCTGAACAGTTTCTACTCGCTCGCTATACACTGCATGAACAAGTTTATTTGCATAAAACCACTAGATGCATTGAGCACATGATCGCGGAGCTGCTGAAGCGAGTGGCCGAGGCAGCCGAGAAGTCCGATTCCTCCGACAGGACGGGATTGGAGGAGGACCATCCGCTGTTGCGGTTCTTCGGGAGGTCAGCCCCTTCTGTCCAGGAATATCTGGCGTTGGATGACACGGTGGTCATGGCGGGGATCGAGCGAATGGCACATGCAGCCGATCCGGAAATCTCGGGCTTGGCAACCCGTCTACGCAACCGGGATCTGTACAAGACGCTCGATGTCCGCATTTTTGGCGATGAAGGACGGCAAGCACGCCAAACTCGCAAGATCGATAGAGAGTTTGCCGACCAGTTGAAGGCCAGAACGGTTTTGAAAGATCAAAAGGCGGCTGTCGGGATTTACACTGAAATCGGTGGAGACGACGAGAAGGCACATAAGAAACTGCACGTCCTGGACGGACGTGGAGAACCGAGGGAAATCACGGCTCTATCCAAGCGGATTGACGTTTCCAATTACAAGATTCAGTTTACGCGCTATTATTTCGAATCGGTGTTCGATCGCGATCGCGCCCGGGGCGAGAAGGGGCAAGCGTCATGAGTATCGACCGCGAGAAAGTGCCCGTCGCCGTGATCACGGCGGCGAATGATGAGAAGCTCGTCAGCCGAATCCGTTTTCAGAAGACGGTCTATCTGCTGGAACAGCTGGGCCTGGGAAGCGGCTTCGGCTATGCCTATCATCACTATGGTCCGTATTCCCGTGATCTGGACAACGCTATGGAGGACGCGAAGGCGTTCGACCTGATCGGCGAGGAGTATGGTCGACGGGCGAGCGATGGTGCGCCGTTCAGCATTTTCAAGCCGACCGAAAACGGAAAGGCGACGGTCGATGAAAAGGCGTATGGATCCCTCGGAAGAGAGCGCGTGAAGGGTCTGGTCGATCGGTTCGCAAAGACAAATCTCACTGTCTTGGAACTCGCGGCGACCGCACATTGGCTCTGGCATACTGAAGGTCGAGCCGACTGGAAGGATGAGATCAAGAAGCGCAAGGGCGTAAAGACCGAAGGCGGGCGCTTGGAGAAAGCTATTACGCTTCTTGAGGATCTCGGTCTTGCCCCACAACAGTCGGCAGCCGCCTAACCCTTCGTTCTGACCAAGGCCAACCGAGGCTCGGCTACTCTACCCTTTCCGCGCCACGGCCCGCGCGATGCGCAGCAGGGTGGCGGCGCAGACGGTCTCCGGCGGGCGGCCGGTGCGCTTGCACTCGGCCTCGGCCTCGATCAGGCGGCGCAGCGCCTCCCCGATCTGGCCCTGGTTCCAGCGTCGCACCTGGCCGCGGATCGCCGCCTTGGCCTTGAAGAACACCGGCGGCCGCAGCGACGCCATCGCCGCATCCGGCGCGTCGCCGCTGTCGATCATCACCGCCAGCTGGTGCAGCCGCAGGAAGTGGCGCTGCACCGCGCGCAAGATTCCGATCGCCTCGCCGCCCTCCGACAGCAGCCGGTTCAGCGCGCGGTCGAGGCCGGCCAAGTCGCCGTCGGCCACCGCCATGGCCAGGTCGTCCAGCGACCGTTCGGTGGCGTCGCCGATGCAGGCGCGCACCGCCTCGAGATCGACGCGCCCCCTCTCCCCGACATAGGCGATCAGCTTCTCGACCTCGCGCCGGGCGATCTGGCGGTCGCCCACCAGCGACGCGGCCAGCAGCTGCTCGGCCTCGCCATCGGCCGAGACCTTGGCCTCGGCCAGCAGGCGATGGATGAAGCGGCCGATCGCCTCCTCGTCCGGCATGTAGCAGGCGATGGCGGCCGCGCCCTCCGCCCCTTCCGCGAGCTTGCGCAGGGCCGAGCGCGGCGTCAGCTCATCCGCCTCCAGCACCACCAGCGTGTCGGTCTCGCCGCCCTTCAGGACGGCCTCCAGCGCCGGCGCCACCGCATCGGACGCGTCTCGCACCCGCACCAGGCGGCGGCCGCCGATCAGCGACAGGGCGAAGACCTCGTCGACCAGCCGGGCCGGGTCGCGGCCGATCTCGGCCGAGGCCAGTTCGGCGACGCGGAACGGGTCGGTCGGCGGGTCGATCACGCCGCGCGCCAGCGTGTCGGCATGGTCGCGTACGGCGCCGGCATCCGGGCCGTACAGCAGCACCGCGCGGATGCCGGGATCGGGCCGCCGGACGAAGCTGTCGATCCGGTTCGGCGGCAGCTTCACGGATGCCGGTCGAAATAGAGCGCGAGGCGGGTGCGGATGTCCTCGCCGAGCGAGCGCAGCGCCCGCTCGCGGGCATCGCGCTCGCCGACCAGGGTCGTGTACTGGTCGGCCAGGACGTTGAAGCTGGTGATCTCGCTGACCGAATCGGAGAAGACCGGCTGGCCGGTCTTGCGGTCGGTCAGCACGAAGCTGGCCGTCATCGTCAGGTTCTTGCGGGTCGTGGTCAGGTCGCTGATCAGGTTCACGTCCTGCTGCGATTCGGCGAGCGCCACGCCGAGGTCGTAGGCCGGCTGGGCCGGACGGCCCTGCGGATTGAGCGTCCGGATCAGCTCGGTGCGCAGGATCTGGCCCGACCGGTCGCCGATGATGCCGACATTGACCTGCCCCAGCCGGTCGGACATGGCCGTGCCGACCGAGTTGGTGCCGTAGAGCGGCCGCAGCCCGCAGGCCCCGAGCGCGAGGATCAGCAGCAGCGGCGCTGCGCGTTTAGCCCAGGACTTAGCCGACGACATTGACGATCCTGTTCGGGATGACGATGACCTTGCGGACGGTGCGGCCCTCCAGGGCCCGGGCGACATTGGCGTCGGCCAGCGCGGCCTCGCGCGCGGTCGCCTCGTCGGCGTCGCGCGGCAGCACGACGGTGGCGCGCAGCTTGCCGTTGACCTGGACCGCGACCTTGGCCGTGTCCTCGACCAGCAGCGCCGGGTCGGCCTCCGGCCAGGGCGCGTCGGCCAGGAGGCCGTCATGGCCCAGATGCTGCCACAGCGCTTCGCCGATATGCGGCACCATCGGGCCGATCAGCCGGACCACGCCGTCGAAGGCCTCTCGCAGCGCCCAGGCCTCGCCCTGCCCCGCGCCCCCCGACTCTCCGGCGATCTTGCCGATCAGGTTGGTCAGTTCGCGGATCCGGGCCACGGCCTTGTTGAAGTGGAACCGCTCCAGGTCCTCGCCGACGCCGGCGATGGTCTTGTGCAGCGCCCGGCGCAGCCCTTCGGCCGCGGGGCTGAAGCCGTTCGGCGGCGGCGACCCGGCGGCGGGCAGCGCCGCCGGGGTCTCGGTGATCAGGCGCCACAGCTGCTGCAGATAGCGCCAGGCGCCTTCGATGCCGGCCTCGGTCCACTCCATGTCGCGGTCCGGCGGGCTGTCCGACAGGATGAACAGCCGCGCCGCATCGGCGCCGTAGGTGTCGATGATCAGCTGCGGGTCGACCGTGTTGCGCTTGGACTTCGACATCTTCTCGATGCGGCCGGCGGTGACCGCCGCGCCGCCGGCCAGCGTCGTCCACACGCCCTGGTCGTCGCGGCCGACCTCGGTCGGGTACAGCCAGGCGCCATGGGCGTCGCGATAGGTCTGATGCGTGACCATGCCCTGGGTGAACAGCCCGGCGAAGGGCTCGTCGATGCCCAGATAGCCGCAGCGCTTCAGCGCCCGGACGAAGAAGCGCGAGTACAGCAGGTGCAGCACCGCATGCTCGATGCCGCCGACATACTGGTCCACCGGCAGCCAGCGGTCGACCGCGGCCCGGTCGAAGGCGCCCTCGGCCCGCGGCGAGCAGAAGCGCGCGAAGTACCAGGAGGATTCGAAGAAGGTGTCGAAGGTGTCGGTCTCGCGCCGCGCAGCACCGCCGCAGGTCGGGCAGGCGACATGCTTCCAGGTCGGGTGCCGGTCCAGCGGGTTGCCCGGCTGGTCGAAGGTCACGTCCTCCGGCAGCGTCACCGGCAACTGGTCCTCCGGCACCGGCACGATGCCGCATTTCTCGCAATGGATGATCGGGATCGGGCAGCCCCAGTAGCGCTGGCGCGACACGCCCCAGTCGCGCAGCCGGTAGCGCACCGTGCCCTCCCCCGCCTTGCGCTGCTGCAGGGCGGCGATGGCGATGTCCTTGGCCTCGTCCACCGACACCGGGCGGTCCGGCGTCAGCGGGCCCAGGTCGTAGGCGAAAATGCCGTCGGCCAGCACCATCGCCTCGGCCAGGGCGGCGCCGTCCGGCCGGTCGCCGCCGGCCGGCCACAGCACCGGCGTGATCGGCAGGCCGTAGGCGCGGGCGAAGTCGAAGTCGCGCTGGTCGTGGGCCGGGCAGCCGAAGATGGCGCCGGTGCCGTATTCCATCAGCACGAAATTGGCGACATAGACCGGCACGGTGACGCTCGGGTCCAGCGGATGGACGGCGCGCAGCCCGGTGTCGATGCCGCGCTTCTCCTGCGTCTCGATCGCCGCCTCGCTGGTGCCGCTGCGGCGGCATTCGGCGACGAACTCGGCGACGGCCGGGTCGGCGCGGCCGATCTCGTCGGCCAGCGGGTGGTCGGGCGACACGGCGCAGAAGCTGGCGCCGAACAGCGTGTCCGGCCGGGTGGTGAAGATCTCCAGCCCGTCGTCTCGCCCCTGCAGCGGGAAGGTGACGCGGGCGCCGACCGACCGGCCGATCCAGTTCTCCTGCATCAGCCGCACGCGCTCGGGCCAGCGCTCCAGCGTCGGCAGCGCCGCCAGCAGGTCGTCGGCGTATTCGGTGATGCGCAGGAACCACTGGTTCAGGCGGCGGCGCTCGACCAGGGCGCCGGAGCGCCAGCCGCGGCCGTCGATCACCTGCTCATTGGCCAGGACGGTGTTCTCGACCGGGTCCCAGTTGACCCAGGATTCCTTGCGGTAGGCCAGGCCCGCCGCCAGGAAGTCCAGGAACATCTTCTGTTCGTGGCGGTAATAGTCCGGATGGCAGGTCGCGATCTCGCGGTCCCAGTCCAGCGACAGCCCCATCGACTGCAGTTGGCCGCGCATCGCCGCGATGTTCTCGTAGGTCCAGGCGGCCGGATGGGCGCCGCGCTCGATCGCCGCGTTCTCCGCCGGCAGGCCGAAGGCGTCCCAGCCCATCGGGTGCAGCACGTCGAAGCCCAGGGCCCGGCGATGCCGCGCCACCACGTCGCCCAGCGTGTAGTTGCGGACATGGCCCATATGGATGCGCCCCGAGGGATAGGGGAACATCTCCAGCACATAGTATTTCGGCCGGTCGCCGAGCGTCTCGAGCCGGAAGGTGCCGCGGTCCCGCCACACGGCCTGCCACTGCGCTTCAGTCTCTCGGTGGTTGTAGCGGGACATCTCGGTCTCTGTGCCTGCGAACCCAGGCATTTACAGGGAAAGGGCGCCGGGGATCAATCCCGCGGCGCCCAGAAGACAGCAGGTCAGGCCGGCGAGGCCGGGATCACTGCGGGGGCGATTGCTCGAGCCCGGTGATGCGCAGCTGGCGGGCCTTGGTCAGGATGGTGTCCTCGAGCGCGCTGGCCATGGTCGTGGGGGCCGGCGAATCCGCCCAGCCGCCCCGGCCCTGGACCTGGCGGAACACGCTGACCCGCACGCCGTCGGAGCGCAGCTCGCGGCCGAGGATGTAGACGTTCAGCTTGTAGCGCTCGTTGGGCGCGTTCGGCGCCGTGTACCAGTCGGTCACGATGGTGCCGCCGAACGGGTCGGCGCTGGTGATCGGCATGAAGGACACGGTGTCCAGGCTGGCCCGCCACAGATAGGCGTTGACGCCGAGGACGGCCCCCTCGCCGAGATCCTTCTTCTGGTCGGCGCCGGCCCCGAAGCTCAGGCCGCCTTCGCCGAAGACGCTCTGGGTCGGGGTGCGCTCGCGGGATGGACCCAGCTCCGGGCTCGGTCCGACCTTGACGCCGTCGTCGGAACAGGCGGCAAGCGAAAGGGCAACCGTCGTCAGGGCGATCAGGACTCTCGGCGGCATGGGCGGGGCCAGATAGAAAAAGGGAGCGGCATGATAGCCGCTCCCCTCTCGAAGGCTAGCTTTTTATCGGTTCGATCAGAACGAGACAGAGACGCCGGTCAGGAACGTCGCCTGCTCCCACTCGGTCTTGTCGTTCGTGACGACGCCGTTGACCTCCTGCTTGCGGAAGTTCTGGATCTCGTAGATCACCTCGGCGTAGGTGTTCAGGCCCGGCGCCAGGGTATAGTTCACGGTCGCGACCGCGACGTGGTTGTCCTTCAGGTCGAACTTGTCGTCACCGCCGGTGCCGGACAAATCGTTGTTCTTGGCGGCCCAGGTGTAGGCATAGCCGAGACCGAAGTTGAGGGCGCCCCAACTGTAACCCAGGCCGAGACCGATGGTGTCGACATTCTTGTCGGTTACACCCACGCCGAAGCCGCTCGGCGTGCCGACCCAGACGAGGCTGCCGACGATGCCGCCGAAGCCGACCTGGGCGCCGGCGCTGTAGGTCTCGAGGTCGAAGTGGTTGTCGATGCCGTTGGCATAGCTGGCGGTGCCGCGGACCTTGACGCTGGTGCCGTCGAACTCGCCCTCGTAGCCTACGCCGCCGCTGATCGCGTTCTCGTAGACCTGGCCGCCGTTGAACAGGTCGTTCCGGCCCTGGGTGCCGTTGCTGAGATCTTTGCTGTCGGAGATCACCGGGGTGAAGCCGACGGCGAAGATGAAGCCGCCGATGCTCGGCGAGGAGTACTTGATGCTGGTGCTCTTATCCAGGCCCGAATGATAGGTCGGGTCGAGCGAGAAGAAGTCACCGCCGCCGTAGCGGTAGTTGCCGTCCAGGTTGTCGCCGTAGCCGCCCTGCGCGTTCAGCATGTCGTCGGGCGCGAAGAAATAGCCGAAATCCCCGGCCACCTGTGGCGAATCACCGAGGGTGAGGGTACCAAACTCACCCTTCAAATAGACGTACTGGCGGTCGACCGTGACGTCCTGGCGACGGTTGACGTTGTTCATACGGATGCGGGCGCCGTATTCCAGGCCGGAATCCGTGACGTTCTTGATGTCGAACTGCAGACGGCCGTTCGAGTTGAAGTCGTACTCGCGGTCGCGGTCGTCGTCGGTCGAACCGATGATCAGCCCGGCCTCCCAGGCGACGAAGCCGCTGATCTTCAGGCTCAGGCCGGACGTCACCGCCGCGTCTTCCGCAGACGCCGGCGCCGCGGCCGCGAGCGCGGCGGCGACCAACGCCGTCCCACCCAGCAGAATCTTCTTCATTCCTAACCTCCTAACGCGGCCGAGCGGCCGGATGTCCCTTAGAAGTCCCCTCGAAGACGACACCACCAGCCAGGGTGCGAATGGCATCGATCTGCAGGTTATACGGGGCAGCCATGCCAGCCGACAATGCGCAAGTTGCACAGAAGTCACAAAAGCTCGGACGTGTGCCGCAATTGCAACATGCTGCCGGAGCGGGTTTTCCGGTCGGGATCCCGACGGCCGCGAAGGCGGACAAATCGGTGCATGCCGGACGGCTTTCCCGCCGTATCGCCCGGCCGGCGAGGAGCGGTATCAACGGCGCCGCCGGGCACGGGCGTTGCAATCCCGCATCGTTGTGCCGGATTGTCGCACTATGACGGCCGTCACACCTGCCGGGTCCGCCGCCTCGCGCCGGCTGCGAAGCCGGGCCACGGGCCATGGCGTCGGACGGCACCCGTGCCGCGGGCGTTGCAATCCGACCTCGTCGTGCGGGATTCTCGCGGCATGACCACGCTCGCCGACTCCATCGCCTCGCTCCGATCGCGGATCGAGGCCGCCGCCCGGGCCGCCGGCGGCGACCCCGCCGCGGTCACCCTCGTCGCCGTCTCCAAGATCCAGCCGGAGGACCGCATCGAGGCCGCGCTCGCCGCCGGCCAGCGCGTGTTCGGCGAGAACCGGGTGCAGGAGGCGCAGGCTCGCTGGGCCGAGCGCCGCGCAGCCCGGCCGGACCTGCAGCTGCGGCTGATCGGGCCCTTGCAGACCAACAAGGCCAAGGATGCGGTGCGGCTGTTCGACGTGATCGAGACGGTCGACCGGCCGAAGCTGGCGCGCAGCCTGGCCGAGGCGATGGCGGCGGCCGGCCGCGCGCTCGACTGCCTGATCCAGGTCAACACCGGCGAGGAGCCGCAGAAGGCCGGCGTGGCGCCGCGCGAGACCGAGGGCTTCTACCGCCTGTGCGCCGAGGAATGCGGCCTCGCGGTCCGCGGCCTGATGTGCATCCCGCCGGTGGAGGAGCCGCCGGCCCTGCATTTCGCGCTGCTGGCCGACCTGGCCGCGCGGCTGGGCCTGCCGGTGCTGAGCATGGGCATGAGCGACGATTTCGAGACGGCGGTGCGCTACGGCGCCACCCATGTCCGGGTCGGCACCGCCCTGTTCGGTTCCCGGGTCAACCCGGAGCGGCCGCCGGCCCCCTGACCACCAGCACGTCGCCGGGCGCTGCGGCGGCCAGCAGCTCGAGCATGTCGGCCCGGGACAGGGCGACGCAGCCCTCGGTGGGGCTCCGGTCCGGCCGCGCCAGATGGATGAAGACGGCGCTGCCCAGGCCGGCGACCGGCGGGTCGTCGTTGTGGCCGATCACGATCACCAGGTCGTAGAGCGCGTCGTCCCGCCACATCCGCTCGTGCCGGGCGGGGCAGGGCAGGCGGACCGGCCGGTTGTAGGCCGCGTCCGCCGGGTCGTCGCACCAGCCGTCCCCGGGGGCGATCGCGGCGCAGGGCAGGGCGGTCGCCGGGGCGGGGCCGCGGTCCGGCCGGTACAGCACCCGGCGCAGCGGGAACCGTCCGGCCGGCGTCGCCCCGTCGCCCTCGCGCTTGTCCGTCCGCACGCCGCCCTTGCCCAGGGCGCAGGCCCGCCGGCCGGCCCCCCAGTCGATCCATCCCTCCGGCAAGACCACAACCTCCACCGCTTCGCCTCCTCTCGGTCGCCATCTCCGGCGGTCGTGCTAGATTGCCCGCCCATGGCCACCGCATCCGACACCGACGCACCCGACACCGGCGACGCCAGAAAACGGCTTCTTCTCGCCTGCGGCAACAGCGCGTTGCGTGCGCTCCTCGGCGAGCAGTTCGCGGCGTCGGCCGATTTCGCCGCCACGGCGGTGGCGGAGGCGGCGGCGGCCGAGGCGGCGGTTGCCCGGGCGGCGGCCAGCGGCGGCGGGTTCGCCGCCGCGATCATCGATGACGCCATCCTCGACGGGGCGGAGGACGGCGGCGGGCCGGCGCCGGAGACGCTGTGCGGCCGGCTGCGCGGGTTCGGCCTGGCCGGGCCGATCCTGGCCATCGGCGACCGGGCCGACCGCTTCGCCGACGCCGATGCGACGCTGCGCCCGCCGATCCGGATCGGCGTGCTGCTGACCAGCCTGCGGGCCGCCCTGGCGCGGCGCGGCCAGGCGCGGCCGGATCCGGATCTCGGCCCCTACCGCTTCGACCCCACCGGCCTGCGCCTGATCCACGCGGGCGACGGCCGGGAGATCCGGCTGACCGCCAAGGAGGCGGAGATCCTGCGCCACCTGCGGCGGCAGGACGGCGCGACGGTGTCGCGCGACGCCCTGCTCGACGCCGTCTGGGGCTATGCCTCGGGGGTCGCCACCCACACGGTGGAGACCCATATCTATCGCCTGCGGCGCAAGATCGAGGCCGACCCGGCACGGCCGGCGCTGCTGCTGACCGTCCCCGGCGGATACGCCCTGGGCGGCCCGGCGCCGGGCGAGGAGAAGGGGCAGTGAGGCCGGCGCCGCATCCTGTGACGGGCGACACAGACACGGGGCCTCGGCCGTGTTTCATCATCAATATGTCGAAAAGACCTTTTTTCTCGACTCGTGCGACTCGGTGCGCGACAGTTTCCTCCGCCGGCGTCCTCGGACGTGACGGATGGTTTCCCGCGCGCCGAGAGTCAGACTGACGCGCCTATGGCGAAGACGAGCGACCTTATGCTCCGGTTCTGGGGTGTTCGCGGCAGCATCGCCTGCCCGGCCTCCTGCAACATGCGCTACGGCGGGAACACGAGCTGCATCGAGATCCGTCGCGGCGACGACCTCCTGGTCATCGATGGCGGCACGGGCCTGCGCGACCTCGGCCACCGGCTGATGGAGGAGGGTCGGCCGGATGTCGACGTGTTCTTCACCCACACCCATTGGGACCATGTCTGCGGCGTGCCGTTCTTCAAGCCGGCCTACGCCAAGGGCCGCAAGGTGCGTTTCTGGGCCGGCCACCTGAAACCGCAGAACAAATCAATCTATTCGGTGTTGTGCGAGACGATGATGGCGCCGCTGTTCCCGGTGCCGATCGGCGTTTTCCAGGATTGCGAGTATCACGATTTCGACTGCGGCACCCCGATGGAGCCCTTCCCGGGCATCAAGCTCAGCACCTGCTGGCTCAACCACCCGAACCTCGCCTGCGGCTACCGCATCGATGTCGGGGGCAAGAGCATCTGCATCATCACCGACACCGAGCACCGGCCGGACGGGGTGGACCAGGTCATCGCCGATTTCGTTCGCGGCGCCGACATCATGGTGTATGACGCCATGTTCACGGATGAGGAGTATCCGAGATTTGTCGGCTGGGG
Source organism: Inquilinus sp. NPDC058860 (assembly GCF_042743185.1). Taxonomy (NCBI): domain Bacteria; kingdom Pseudomonadati; phylum Pseudomonadota; class Alphaproteobacteria; order Rhodospirillales; family Rhodospirillaceae; genus Inquilinus; species Inquilinus sp. NPDC058860. The sequence continues at coordinate 128,759 of NZ_JBHYMS010000002.1, forward strand.
CCATTCGACCTGGCAGGAGGCACTCAAGCTCGCGGATGCGGCGGATGTCGGCCGGGTCGTGCTGTTCCACCACGATCCCAATCACGATGACGCGTTCCTGGACCGGATCGCGGATGCCGCCGACCGCCGGCGTCCCGGGACGCTGGTCGCGCACGAAGGCATGACGTTGCACCCTTGAGCCCGAACACAGTACCACCCGATTTCGGCCGCCGCCTGCGACGCTGGCGCCTGGGCCTCGCCACGCTGTTCGGCCGTCAGCCGAAGGGCTTCTTCATCCCCTGCAGCTATGCCGACGAGGTGCCGGACACGCTCCTGCCCTATGCCGGGCACGAGGCGCTGTTCCGCTCCTCCGAGCCGGTGTTCCAGGCCGTGCTCGACGTCATCGAAGGCTATCGCGACGCCCTGCTCGCGATCGGCGCGACCGAGCGTGAATCGCCGCCGCCGCAGCCGCGCTGGAACCAGGGCTGGTTCGCCCGGCTCGACGCCGCCACGGCCTATGCCATGGTGCGGGCGCGGCAGCCGGCCCGGATCGTCGAGGTCGGCTCCGGCCACTCCACCCGCTTCATGATCCGGGCGGCGGTCGACGGCGACCTGGCGCTGGAGTTCACCGCCATCGACCCCGCCCCACGGGCCAGCATCGCCGATCTCGGCATCACCCATCTCGAGCAGACGGTGCAGGAGGCGGGGACCGAGCCGTATCGCGACCTGGCCGAAGGCGACATCCTGTTCATCGATTCGAGCCACATCGCCATGCCCGGCACCGATGTGGACTTCCTGGTCAACCAGGTGCTGCCCTGCCTGGCGCCGGGGGTGCTCGTGCACATCCACGACATCTGCCTGCCCGACCCCTATCCCGAGGAATGGGGCTGGCGCGGCTACAACGAGCAGCAGGTGGTGGCGGCGCTCCTGACCGGCGGCGGCTTCAAGCCGGTCTTCGCCAGCCACTACGCGGCGACGCGGATGGCCGAGAAGGTGGCGGCCACGGTGGTCGGCCGGCTGCCGCTGCGCGACGGCACCCCCGAGACCAGCCTGTGGCTGGAGAAGGCCGCCCAGCCGCTGGCCTATCTCTGAAAGCCCGGCTTGCCGCCGATATCGAGCGGGCCGGGCCTGCGGCCTTTCACCTCAGTCACCATCCCTCGTTCCCGGGCGTTGCTTGGTTGGTGCAGCCTGCGTCGCCGCCTCTGCCGGCCGCGGGTGATGCCGGTCATGCCGCATCCGCGCCGTCATCGTTCGCGATCGTGACCGACCATCTCTCGATTCTCTTCGAAGCAGACATCAGGAAACGAGGAGGGGCACATGGTATGGGATAAGCTGTTGCTGGCGTGTTGCGCGGCCCTGCTGTCGGCCGCCGGCGGAAGTGCTTTGGCAAAAGATCCTGTGCGATGTGCCGACGGCACCGAAGCATCCGTTTGCGGCGACGGCACGATAAAGGCGGATGTTTCCGGTTCGGTTCTGGAAATCAAGACGTCGACGCGGATGGGCGGCGCGATCGAATCCCTGACCTGGAAGGGCAAGGAGTTCATCAACAGCTCGGATCATGGCCGACTGATGCAATCGGCCTCGAGCTTCAACCGGCTGGGCGAGTGCTACAATCCCACCGAGGCCGGCTCGGCCTATGACGCGCGCGGGAAGTCGAGCAGCCGGCTGACCGCGTTCTCGGCCGAGGGGAACCGGCTGACCAGCACCAATCACCCGGCCTATTGGAGAAACTGCCTCCGCGACAGCAACAGGCCCAGCAGTGCCCGTGCCGCCAACGACCAGGCGGGCCAGCCATTGCTCCAGAGCGTGGGCGGCAGCCGCGACCGCTCGAAGGCGTCGGACCACACCTTCTCGAAGGACATCACCATCGGGTTTCGCGGCCACCCCAACATCATCGTGTACAAGGTGACGTTCGGGGTGCCGGACAGCTTCCGCTTCACCGAAGCGGTGTTCGAGCCGCTGACGGCCTACATGCCCACGAGCACGGTCTCTCAATCCTTCGCCTATTCCCCGGCCGGCTATGACGGCAAGGGCGAATGCGCCTGGCCGGAGATGTGCCGCTTTCCGGACAAGATGCCGAAGGGTCGGGCGCAGACGCGGCCCATCATCGTCTCCTCGCCGGACGGCGAATACGCCATGGGCGTCTACACGCCGGATATCAAATACACGGAAGACTACGACCGCAATTCCACCAGTCACTACACCATCATCAGCAATGACGGCATTCTGAAGTGGAACGTAGCGTCCGTCCGGCAGAATCCCGGGCAGGGAGAATATTCATATACGATCTATGTGATCGTAGGCTCGAAGGAGCAGGTGAAGGACGACATCGACTTTCTCTATGCCGAGCTGAAGTAAGCAGGGCGCGTCCCGCGCGGCGGCGCCGCCCTACCGATAGGGATCCGCGGCGTCGCGCAGGCCGTCGCCGAAGAACTGGAAGGCCAGCACCACGATGATCACCGGCAGCACCGGCATCAGCAGCCAGGGATAGAGCGCCACGACGTTGATGTTCTGGGCCTCGTTCAGCAGCACGCCCCAGCTGGTGACCGGCGGCCGGAGGCCGAGATTGAGGAAGCTGAGCGCCGTCTCGCCCAGGATCATGCCCGGAATGGTCAGCGTGGCCGAGGCGATCAGGTGGCTCATGAAGCTGGGCAGCAGGTGGCGGAAGATGATCCGCCGCGGCCGGGCGCCCATCAGCTGGGCGGCGACGCAGAAATCCTCCTCGCGCAACGCCAGCAGCTTCGACCGCACCGACCGGGCCAGGCCGGTCCATTCCACCAGGCCGAGGATGATGGTGATGCCCAGGAACACCAGGATCGGGCTCCAGGTCACGGGCAGGGCCGCCGACAGCGCCATCCATAGCGGCAGTTGCGGGAAGCTCTGGATCACCTCGATCAGCCGGTTGACGACATTGTCGATCCAGCCGCCGTAATAGCCGGCCAGGCCGCCGATGACGATGCCGAGCACGAAGCTGACGGTGATGCCGAGCAGCCCGACGGTCAGCGAGATGCGGGCACCGTAGAGGATGCGGCTCAGCATGTCGCGGCCCAGCCGGTCGGTGCCGAGCAGGAAGAAGGTGCCGTGCTCGGGCGGGCAGACCAGGTGCAGGTCGGCCTCGACCATTCCCCAGAACCGGTAGCCGTCGCCGCGGCAGAAGAAGCGCAGCTTCTGCGGCTGCGACCGGTCCTCGGTGTAGACCCGCCGCATCGATTCCATGTCGAGCGAGTACTGGTAGCCGTAGACATAGGGGCCGACGAAGCTGCCCTCGTGGAAGAACCGCACCTGCTGCGGCGGCGCATAGATGTGGCCGGTGTGGCGGCTGTCCAGCCCATAGGGCGCCAGGACCTCGCTGACCAGGATCGAGAGATAGGCCAGCAGCAGCACCACGCCGGAGATCGCGGCCAGGCGGTGGCGCTTCAGCTTCCACCACATGATCCGCCACTGCGACGCCAGGAACCAGCGCTCCTGCTGTGCCGTCAGCGGCGCCTCGAGATAGGGGTCCCAGGGCGCCGGGTTGACGTAGTGCCGGGGCTCGCGGGGCACGTCGCTCATTTCACGGCCCCTCCCGACAGGCGGATGCGGGGGTCGAGCACCGCCAGCGCCAGGTCCGAGACCAGCGTGCCGATCACCGTCAGCACCGCCAGCCACAGCACGAAGGAGCCGGCGAGATACATGTCCTGGCTCTGCAGCGCCGACAGCAGCAGCGGGCCGGCAGTGGGCAGGTTCAGCACCACCGAGACGATGGTGGCGCCGGAGATCAGGTGCGGCAGGATGTTGCCGATATCGGCGATGAACGGGTTCAGCGCCATGCGCAGCGGGTATTTCAGCAGCGCCCGGTTCCGCTTCATGCCCTTGGCCAGCGCGGTGACGTAGTACTGCTTCTGCAGCTCGTCGAGCAGATTGGCGCGCAGCCGCCGGATCATCGCCGCGGTGCCGGCGGTGCCGATCACGATCACCGGCACCCAGAGATGGCCCAGCACCGAGACGAACTTGGCCCAGCTCATCGGCTGGTCCAGGTATTTCGGGTCCATCAGGCCGCCGATCGAGATGCCGAACCACTGGTTGGCCAGGTACAGCAGCACCAGCGCCAGCAGGAAGTTCGGCGTCGCCAGGCCGAGGAATCCCAGGAAGGTCAGCCCGTAGTCGCCGATGCTGTACTGGTGGGTCGCCGAATAGATCCCGATCGGGAACGACACCACCCAGATGAAGATCGTGGTGGCGACGGTCAGGAGGATGGTCAGGAACATGCGGTCGCCGACCACCGCGGTCACCGGCATGTTGTATTCGAACGACCAGCCGAAATCGCCGCGCAGGCAGTTGCCCAGCCAGGCCAGGTACTGCAGCAGGAAGGGCTGGTCGAGCCCGTAGTTCTGCCGCAGGAACTGCAGCTGGTTGGGGTCCAGCGACTCGCCGCGGCTGCGCAGCTCGTTGACCATGGTGGTCAGGTAGTCGCCGGGCGGCAGCTGGATGATGGCGAAGCTGATGAAGCTGATCGCGAGCAGCGTCGGGATCATCACCAGGATGCGCCGGGCGATGTAGCTCAGCATGGCATCCGCCCCCGGACCATCTCCGTCCCCGCCATCACGGGTCCACCCAGAAGCTGTCGGGGTGATAGATGCCGAAATGGGCGCCCGGGTCCCAGGACAGGATCCCCTTCTCCGGCACGTTGTGCAGCCGGTTCTTGACCACCACCGGGGCCAGCACGCCCTGAACCGTGCCGATCGAGGTGACCTGGTCCGATTGGATCCGGATCATGTCGCGGATGATGGCGTCGCGGCGGTCCTTGTCGGCGGTGGCGCGCCATTCCTCGTACAGCGCCATCAGCTGCTCGGCGAAGGGTTCGTCCGGCTTCTCCCCGGCGGTTCCCCGGGTCTGCTCGTACTGGCCCCATTTCGGGTATTGCAGCCAGTTCTGGTCGACCGGCGCCAGACCCGACGGCACCGTCGTCGGCGTCACCAGCGCGTTGTCGATGCCGGTCCACACCGACATCACCGTGTCGCCGGAGAAGATCCGCTGCAGGAACACGTCGCGCTGCGACTGGGTGGTGTACAGGGCGACGCCGATCTTGGCCCATGTGTCCCGGATCAGCTGCAGGATGTCGGCCTCGAGGCTGCGCTCGCCGTTGCTTTCGATGACGACCTCCAGCCGCCTGCCGTTCGGCATCAGCCGGATGCCGTCGCCGTCGCGCCGGGACAGGCCGGCCTCGTCGAGCAGGGCGTTGGCCTCGGCCAGGTCGAACCGGGTCCACTCCGTCGCCAGCGCCGGGTCGTAGAAGGGCGATTCCGGCAGCACCGTGTTCTGGCTCGGCCGGGCCAGGCCGAAGAACACCACCTGGTTGATCTCGTCGCGGTTGATCGCCAGCGACAGCGCGCGGCGGAAGCGGACGTCCCGGTTCAGCGCCCGCCAGTCCTTGTCGTTGCAGTTCAGGTTCGGATAGAGGGCGACCTCGGACCCCAGCGCCGTGGTCCACAGCCGCACCTTGTACTGGCCGGCGGCCTGGCCGGCCTTGAGGAAGCTGATGTTGTCGAAGCGCAGGCCGCGCTGCTGCAGGTCGGCGTCGCCGGCGCCGGCCTTGGCCGGGATCAGCGAGCCTTCGACCACGTTGACGATGACGCGGTCGAGATAGGGCAGCTGCCGGCCCTGGCTGTCGACCCGATGGTAATAGGGGTTGCGGACGAAGACGAAGCGGTCGGCCGGGGCCTTGGTGGTGTTGACCCAGGGCTCCAGCTGCGGCAGGTCCGGATTGGCGGCGTCGATCAGCTTGCTGCGCAGGTTGAACAGTGCCACCCAGTTGCGCATGCCGGACTGTTTGACCAGCGTCTCCAGGACCTTGGGATCGGCATATTTCTTGTGGAACTGCTTCAGGTAATGCGCCGGTGCGAACAGGTAGAGCGGCGCGGGCCCGGCGAGCGCCGGCAGGAATTCCGGGTTCGGCCTGGACCAGGAGAAGCGGACGGTCCGCGCGTCCGGATACTCGACCTTCGGCAGCTCGCCCTCGACCAGCAGCCGGGTGTCCGGGCCGTAGGGCGACAGCTCCTTGTCCAGCTCCATGTCTTCCCAGGAGAAGCGGAAATCCTCGCTGGTGAAGGGCTGGCCGTCCGACCATCTGTGGCCCGGCCGCAGGTGCAGGGTGAACACCTTCTCGCCGTCGACATCGACCGACTGCAGGATGTCCGGATGCAGCTTGAAGTCCGGGCCGTAGCCGACCAGCCGGGCATAGGCGTAGGTGTTCATGATCCGGATGTCGCGGGCGCGGGCGACCATCCAGGATATCTCACCGCCCTGGCGGCCCGGCTCCTTGCCCTCCGCCGCCATGTCGACCACCGACGGCACCTGCGGCACGCGCTCGGCCACCGGCGGCAGCTTGCCGGCGGCGACGTCCTGTGCGTAGAGCGGCGTCTCGACCAGCGCCGGGCCGGCGGCCGCGGGCAGGGCGTGGCCCAGCAGGATCGCGAGGAGAAGACCGGGCCAGCGGGTCATGATGCCACCAGCTCCAGCGCCGGCGCCTCGGTGGCGCGGACGAAATGGCCCTTGTCGACCTCGACCAGGCGCCCGGGCCGGTCGGGCCCCAGGGTGAACGGCGCCGGCCATGCCCCGGGGTCGGAGGCGCGGCCGCCCATCAGCGCCGCGAAATCCAGGCGGCGCGCCGGGTCCGGGGCGGGCACCGCGGCCAGCAGCGCCTTGGTGTAGGGATGCATCGGCCGGGCGAACAGCAGGGCGCGCGGCGCCATCTCCACCACCCGGCCGCGGCACATCACCATGATCCGGTCGGCGATGTAGTCGACCACCGCCAGGTTGTGGCTGATGAACAGATAGGTCAGGCCCAGCCGGGCCTTCAGGTCCTTCAGCAGGTTCAGGATCTGGGCCTGGATCGAGACGTCGAGGGCCGAGACCGGCTCGTCGCAGATGATCAGGTCGGGGCGCAGCGCCAACGCCCGGGCGATGCCGATGCGCTGCCGCTGGCCGCCGGAGAAGCTGTGCGGATAGCGCTGCAGGTGGCGGATGTCGAGCCCGACCAGGCCCATCAGCTCCTTGGCGATCGCCTTGCGTTTGGCCGGGGTGCCGATGCCGTGGATGGTCAGGGGCTCGGTCAGGATGTCGAACACCGTCATCCGCGGGTTCAGCGAGCTGAACGGGTCCTGGAAGATGAACTGCATGCGCGGGCGGAAGGCCTTCAGCTCCTCGCCCTCCAGCGCCAGCACGTCGACCGGCTTGCCGTGGTCGTTGAAGCGGATGCCGCCCTCATCCGGGGTCAGCGCCCGCATCAGGATCTTCGACAGGGTGGTCTTGCCGCAGCCGGATTCGCCGACGAGGCCCAGGCACTCGCCCCGGCGGATGGCGAAGGAGACGTCGTCGACCGCCTTGATCCGCTCCTCCTGGCCGCCGCCGAACAGGCCGCTGTTGCGGATGGCGAAGGTCTTCGACACGCCCTCGACCTTGAGCAGCGGGCCGGCCGCCTCGGCCGCCTCGGTCCAGGCCTTCTTGCCGGTCCCCAGCATGTGGCCGTCGGCCTGCCGGATCTCGCGGATCGGCATCAGCCGCTCATGCCCCATGTCGAAGCGCGGCACCGCCCTCAGCAGCGCCTTCAGATAGGGGTGGCCGGGATTGGTGAAGATCGGCCCGATCGGGCCGGATTCCATCACTTCGCCGCGGTACATCACCACCACCTCGTCGGCGATGTTGGCGACGATGCCGAGGTCGTGGGTGATGATCATGATCGCCATCCCCAGCTCGCTCTGCAGGTCCTGCATCAGCTTCAGGATCTGGGCCTGGATGGTGACGTCCAGCGCGGTGGTCGGCTCGTCGGCGATCAGCAGGGCGGGGCGGCAGACCAGCGCCATCGCGATCATGGCGCGCTGGCGCAGGCCGCCGGACAGCTCGAACGGATAGGTCTTCAGCGCCCGGGCGGGGTTGGGGAATCCGGTCAGCCGCAGCATCTCGCGGGCCAGATCGCGCGCCTCGGCGGGTCCGACCGGCCGGTGCAGCCGCACCGCCTCGACGATCTGGTTGCCGACCGTGTGCAGCGGCGACAGCGAGGTCATCGGCTCCTGGAAGATCATCGAGATCCGGCCGCCGCGGATGTCGCGGTACTCCGCGCTTTCCTGCGGCAGCTTCGCCAGGTCGACGACCGTCCCCGGCCTGTCCGGGTCGCTGAACAGGATCCTGCCGCCCGTGACCCAGCCGTTGCTGGGCAGGATGCCCATCACCGACTGGGCCAGCACCGACTTGCCGGAGCCGCTCTCGCCGACCACGGCGACGGTCTTGCCGGCCGGCACCCGCAGCGACACGCCGCGCACGGCCTCGAGCGTGCCGCCGGGCACGGCGAAGCCGATCCGCAGATCATCCAGGCGCAGGATGTCGGTCACCGCGCCCTCATTCCTCGGGCCCATCATTCGTGGCAGGGCGGACGCCCCAGCGCTCGGCCAGCCCGGCCTGGGGCGTGACGACGCCGAGTGACATCAGGTTGGCCTGGCTGGAATCGTCGACCGGCAGCCCCTTGGCCACCGCCGCGTCATGCGCCCGCGACACGATCTCGTCGAAGCCGCTGATGGTGGATTCGACCCTGAGGCGCCGGCCGCCGCCGCGCAGGTCCAGCTGCATCCAGCCGCGCTGGCGGTCGCGCCGGACCGAGAAGTAGCGCAGCCGGAAGCCGGACAGGTCGTGCCAGGCGATGCGGGTGCCGAGCGGTCCGTGGGCGACGATGCCCTGGTCGTCGACCTCGATCACGCTCCGGTGCCGCAGCCAGGTGCGCAGCAGGAAGGCCAGGAACACCAGCGCCGCGGCGGCGAAGGCGACGGCGACGATCCAGTGCATCGGCAGCAGGATCAGCGGCAGCGCGGTCAGCGCCAGCCCGGCCGCGCCGCGCGCGTAGTCGCCCCCCAGCTCGGTCATGTCATAGCGGTGGGCGGTCATGTCCGGGCTCCGAACAGGCTGTCGGGGTCCGGCCAGGCCACGGCCGGGTGCCGGCTCAGGACCGAGAGCAGGCCGTCGAGAAAGATCCATCCTTCGTCGTCATGCGCCAGGTGGTGGGTCAGGAGGCCGGTCGGCTCCCCCGGGTCGGCGGCGCCGCCGCGGCGGTCGGCCAGGTGGCGCAGGATCGGTGCCAGCGTCCGGTCGATGCCGGCAAAGCCGTGGCCGCCGCGCCAGTCGATCGGATCGGCATGGGTGTTGAGCTGTGCCGGGCCGGGCGCCGCGTCGCGGGCGCCGAAGCCGGACAGCACCGTCAGCCCGGCCTCGCCCAGCCGGGCGCGGACCCGCGGGCCGATGCGGTTCCAGGGCGGTGCCAGCACCGGGCGGAAGCGGTCGCCGAACAGCGCCTGCAGCCGCTTGCGGCCGGCAACCAGCTCGGCCAGGGCGGCCTCCGCCGGGCGATGGTCGCCCAGCTCGGCATTCTTCTCGCCCGCCGGCGCGTGCGACCGGTGCGCCCAGCCGTGCTGGATCACCACGGCGGGCGTGCCGGCCAGGCGAACGGCCAGCGCCGGCTCGGCCCCGGCGGGGATGACCGCGAGCGCGACCCATCGGCGATGGCGCGCGGCCAGGGACAAGAGCCGGTCCAGCGCCGGGCTCGGCGCCACCGCGTCGTCGTCGCGCCACCAGAACGTCGCGCCGCGGCCGGACGCGGCCCACAGGTCCAGCTCGGCCCGCAGCTTGGTCCAGGAATCGGGCAGGGGCGGGGCAGGGGGCTCGGTCGGCACAGGCATGGATCGGGACGGTCCGGACGAAAGCGGCACTATAGCCGCAGCCCGCGCCCGCGCGGCAAGCTCCGCATCCCCGATGTCCTGGTCCGTCATCCTCCTCACGCGGCGCTCCGTCTCTCCGCGGCGTCGCGCAGGAGGGCCGCCGCGGTCCGGGCGCCGTCCAGCGCCAGCGCCGCGCGGGGCGGCGGGGGCGCGGCCATGGCGTCGTCCACCGCCCGGGCCAGCCGCTCCGGCGTCAGCCCGGCCTCCGGCACCACGAGACAATGGCCGCGGGCGGCCAGCAGTTCCGCCCGCCGGGTCTGCTCGGTCTCGCCGGCCGCGGCGAAGGGCACGAAGACGGCGCGGCAGCCGGCCCGCACCACATCCATCACCGTGTTGTAGCCGGCCTGGCTGACCGACAGGCGGCAGCGCGCCAGCAGGCTCGGGAAATCCGGCCGTGCCGGCTCGACGATCATGCCCTCCGGCGCTGCCGCGGTGAGGTCCGCGACGGTGCCCGCGGGCAGGTCCGGCCCGGCCAGCAGGCGCCAGCGCGTCCGGGCCTGGCCTGAGAGGGCGCGGGCGGCGAGGGCGGTGCGCAGCAGTTCGGCGCCGACCGCACCGCCGCCGACCGAGACGATCACCTCGTCGACGCCGTCGCCGGGCGGCGCCTCGCGGGTCGTGGGCGCGCCGACATAGCCGGTGTAGCGGATCAGCCGGGCCACCCGCGGGGCGGGCGGGAAGCTGGCCTCGAACGGGATCACCGCCGGGTCGCCATGCACCAGCACCAGGTCGAACAGGGCCAGCGCGGTGTCGGCCATGGCCTCGACCTTGGCCGGGTCCTGCTTGTCCACCAGGATGTCGCGGACCGAGCAGGCGATCAGCGGCCGCGGGCTGGCGCGGCGCGCGATCTCCAGCATCGGCACCAGCTCGAAGGCGAAGGCGCGGCGGCCGAAGGGAAAGGTCTCGACCAGCAGGATGTCGGGCTGCGCCCGGGCCAGCAGGGCCAGCAGCTCGGCGGCGCGGCGCTTCTTCCAGCCGGCGTCGATCGGCCTGTCCTCGGCGTCGAGCAGGGTGCGGAAGCCGGTGTCGGCCGACCGCACCGGCGGCAGCTTCACCACCTCGGCGCCGCCCCAGTCGGTGCCGGGCACGGCGAAGCCGCCCTGGGCCACGGTCACGGCGAAGCCGGCCTCGGTCAGGGCGCGGGCGATCGCCGCGGCCCGCCGGACATGGCCGATGCCGAGCAGATGCTGAACGTGGAACAGGACCTTCATGCTGCCAAAGCGATGTTCAGCCGCTCGATCACCGGCGCCCCCGAATCGTCCAGCCGGAACAGGTGTGCGCAGCCCCACTGCAGCCCGTCCGGCGCGTCGCCGATCATGGTCCAATCGGCGGCGCAGGCATAGAGCGCCAGGATGACGCCGCGATGACAAACGGCCACGGTGTCGCGCCCCGCGGCGGCCAGCCGCAGCAAGAGCGGCGCCAGCCGGGCCTGCAACTCGCGGTAGGACTCGCCGCCCGGGGCGCGGAAGTCCAGGCCCAGCGCCTCGCGCCGGGCCAGCTCCGCCGGGTCGATCCGGGTCCTGTCGGACAGGCGCAGCCCTTCCCAGCCGCCCCAGTCCAGCTCGGTCAGCGCCGGCTCCGGCACCGGGTCCAGGCCCAGCAGCCGCGCCGTCTCCAGCGCCCGGGACAGCGGGCTGGCCAGCACCTGCCAGCCGGCGGTCCAGTCCGGCAGGCGCCATTGCGCCGTCGCTTCGCGCCCGGCCTCCGACAGCGGGATATCGGCCCGGCCCTGGATGCGGCGCCCGGCGTTCCAATCGGTCGGCGCGTGGCGCAGGACGAGGAGGCGGGTCATGCCCGGAGAGGATCCCGGGATCCGTAGTTACGATTTGCCTGGCTCTGCGACCAAATCGTGGTTACACTCCGATCGTGCTCGACTGGGACGCGGATAAGGCCAAGGCCAATCTTACCAAGCATGGCGTGGCTTTCGAGGCCGCCGAGGGCTTTGATTTCGCGACCTCCGTTATTCGGCTGGACAACCGCGTTGACTATGGCGAGCCGCGCTGGGTGGCCGTCGGGCTCATCGGTCGCCGCCTGCACGTCCTGGTCTACACGGAGCGAGAGGCTCGCTTCCGCATCATCAGTCTGCGCCGGGCGAATAGCCGGGAGAGAAGGAACTATGAGCAAGCGAAAGCCTGACGATATCAGCCAGGAGGCATGGGATGCGGTCGATTCCCCGCCCCTGACTGATGAATTCATGAAGCGCATGCGCCCGGCCGCCGAGGTGCATCCGGAACTCATCGAACTGCAGCGCCGGTACCGCGGCCAGCAGAAGGCGCCGACCAAGCAGATGGTGACCCTGCGCCTGGACCCGGATGTGGTGGAGGCCTTCCGGGCCAAGGGGGCGGGCTGGCAGCGGCGCATGAACGACGCGCTGCGCAAGGCCGCCGGCCTCTGACCGGGCCCGATCATTTCGTCCCCTGCCGGACCACCGCCTGCAGCGTCCGGTCCAGGATGGCGGCGGCGGCGATGTCGTGGCGGGCCAGGATGTTGGCGCGGGCGGCCTCGCCCATCGCCCGGCGGCGGGCGGAATCGTCCAGCAGGGCCGCGACGGCCTCGGCGAAGGCGCCGGCATCGCCCGGCGGTACCAGCAACCCGGTCTCGCCGTCACGCAGGATCTGGGCGACGCCGCCGCTCTCGCCCCCGGCCGCCCCGGCCACCGCCGGCAGGCCGGCGGCCTGCGCCTCCAGCAGCGCCATGCCGAAGGCCTCATTGATCGCGGGCCAGACGAACAGGTCGGCCTCCGCCAGCACCTCCGGCAGCGATTCGGGCGGCACTGCGCCGCGGAACACGGTTCGGGCGGGGTCGAAGAGCGGCTCGATCCGCGGCCGGGCCGGGCCGTCGCCGATCACCATCAAGGTCCAGGACCGGTCGCCGAGCTGCCGCAGGGCGTCCGCGAGCAGACCATAGGACCGTTCCTTGTCGCCCTCCCGCATCATGCCGATGGCGAGGAGGCGCGGCGGGTCGGCCGGCCGGCGGGTGATCGCGGCGAAGGGGGCGGCGTCGAGGAAGGGCGGCAGGCGCACGATCCGCTCCGCCGGCACCAGGGCGGACAGGCCGGCTGCGTCCTTGTCGCTGAAGGTGAACAGCGCCGCGGCCCTGCGGATCGCCGCTTCCGCGGCCCGGTGCCCGGCGGCCCAGGGCCCCTCCGCCCGGCGCGGCGCATGCGAGGCCTCGGCCGCGACATAGGGGATGCCGAGCGCGGCGGCCACCGGGGGCCCGAGCCAGTCCGGCGCCTTGTGGTACAGGTGGTAGGTGAACCAGATGTCGGGCCGGTCCGCCCCCCGCCAGCGCCGGACCAGCCGGTCGGCGATGCGGGCGCCCAGCGCCTCGATCCGGGCCGGCCGGGCCGGGTCCAGTCCGGGGTCCCAGCTGCGCAGCCGGCTGGCCAGGCGGACCTCGTGCCCGCCGCGCCGTAGCGCCTCGATCAGCAGCCGCGCCATGCGCCGGTCGCCGGACGGCACCGGATGGCCGGGCGGCTTCATCGGCGCGTAGAAGGCGATCCTCATCCGGGGGCCGGCAGGCCGAAGCGGCGGGCCAGCTTGGCCAGGCCGGCGGCGAAGCCGAAGTCGCGCCGCACCCGCGCGGCGCCGGCGGCGCCCAGCTTGGCGCGGCGCGCCGGGTCGGCGATCAGCCCGGACAGCGCGTCGGCCGCCGCCGGCACGTCGTCCGGCGGCACCAGGATGCCGGTCTCGCCGTGCAGGATCAGCTCCGGGATCGCCGAGACCGAGGAGGCGAGGCAGCACAGGCCGGTGGCCTGCGCCTCCATCAGCACGTTCGGCAGCCCGTCGCGGTCGCCGTCGGCGGCGATGCGCGCGGTCAGCACGAACAGGTCGGACTCCAGCAGTGCCGCCAGCACCGCATCCTGGGTCAGGGCGCCGCGCCACTCGATCCGGTCGGCGAGGCCGAGCCGGATCGCCTGGGCCCGCAGCTCCGACAACCGGGCGCCGCCGCCGATATGGGTCCAGTGCCAGGCCTGGCCGCGCGGCAACGCCGCGAAGGCGTCGAGCAGCCGGTCGAAGCCCTTCTTCTCGACCGCGCGGCCGACCGAGATCAGTCGCACCGGATCGGCCGGGTCGCGGCCGTCGCGGCGGGGCCGGGCGATCGGGTCGGGGAAGCGGCCGAAATCGAGGCCGTGATGCACCAGCGACACCCGCCCCGGCTCCGGCGCCAGCTTCGCCAGATGACCGTGGTTGACCGCGGTGCAGGTGGCGGCCCAGCGGGCTTCGGCCAGCTTCTCGCGCAGCTCCCACTCCGGCGTCGTCCAGATGTCCTTGGCGTGGGCCGAGACGCTCCAGGGCAGGCCGCGGATCAGCGCGGCGTAGCGGCCGACCGAGGCCGGGGTGTGCAGGTAGTGGACGTAGATCCAGGACGTCTCCGGCGGCAGCTCCCGCGCCAGCACGCAGGCCTGGCCGAAGCGGCGCCAGCGGTTCGGCGTCGGGTCGCGCCGATAGTCGCGGCGGAAGGCGGCATGGGCCGCCGCGTATCCCGGCTGGCGCCGGGCCCAGTCGCGCGCCGCCGCCACCCGCGGCTGCTCCTGGTACAGGTACTCCGGCAGGTACAGGACCGGCGCGGCGATGCGGCGGTTCAGCTCGTGCACCTGGGTGTCGGTCGGGTGCCGCAGCGATACGATCAACTGGCGCTGGCCGAGCTGCTGCAGCCCCAGGATCTCCTGCGCGATGAAGGTCTCCGACAGTCTCGGATAGCCCTTGACCACGATGGCGGTCAGGCCGTCGGTCTGCGCTCTCTCGGTCATGCGGGGCTCAGGCCGTGGCGCGGATCGAGGAGGGCGGGTCGATCGCATCCATCGCCAGCCGGTCGACGGCGTCGAGCCCGTCGAGCAGCCCGGGCGGGAAGCGGGTCGAGGGCAGCGGCTGGTCGGGCAGGGCCCGCAGCGCCCGCACCATCACGGCGGGGTCCCCCGGCCCGTCCTGGTCGAGCATGCTGACCAGGCCGAGCTCGGCGGCGCGCGAGGCCCGGATATGTTGTTCCAGCCGCGGTCTTACCCGCGGCACCAGGAGCGCCCGCTTGTCGAAGGACAGGATCTCGCAGAAGGTGTTGTAGCCGCCCATGGCGACGACGCCGGCGGCGCGGACCATCAGGTGCTCGATCCGGGCGTCGAAGGTGATGACCTCGACATCGTCCAGCCGGGCGGCGCGGGCCATGAACTCGGCCTGGCGCTCGCGCTGCATGAACGGGCCCAGCACGATCAGCGCGGCGCAGGGCATGGATCGGTCCAGCTCATAGGCCGACAGCACCCAGTCGACCAGGTCCTCGCCGTCGCCGCCGCCGCCGGGCGTGACCAGGATGTAGGGGTCGCGCAGCGGCGCCGCCTCGGCCGGGACGTTGGTCGGGGCGCGGCGGCGCAGATAGCCGGTATAGGTCATGCGGGCGCGCACCGAATCCGGCAGCTCGATGTCGGCCAGCGGATCGCAGATCTCCGGCAGGCCGTAGATCCACAGCTGGTCGTACAGATGCTCCAGCGCCGGGACGACGTTCTTGCGCTCCCATTCCGGCGCCAGCAGCGACGGCTCGTCCATCACGTCGCGCAGGCCCAGCACGGTGCGGGTGCCGCGGTCGCGCAGCATCTCCAGCGTCTGCTTGACCTCGCCGCGCAGGCCCAGCGGCTCCTTGTCGACGATGAACAGGTCGGGGTCGAAGATCGCGGCCGTGTGCTCGATGATCGAGGCGCGCATGGCCAGCGTCTCCTCGATGTCGATGTGCAGCGACAGCGAGGTGTAGTCGCCGTTGCGCAGCTTGATCACGCCGGGGATGCGGACGAAGTCGACCCGGCTGCGGAAGTCGAAGCTGCCGATGATCGGCGAGCCGGACAGGATCATCACCGACAGGTCGCTGTGCCGGGCCACCAGCGCATGCGCGATGGTGCGGCAGCGGCGCAGATGGCCGAGCCCGAAGCTGTCGTGGCTGTAGATCAGGATCCTGGCCTGAGCGGTGCGCTTCGCCATGCAGCCTTGCCGCCTGGAGACCCGGGACGGGCCGACACGGACGGCCCCTGCCGCCCGGCGCGCTTTTAGCACGAAGGCTCCGGACCCGTCACCCGCACCCTTCGCGCGGCGGGCCGTGACCGCCGTCACATGCTTTGCGCCATGCAAAGTTCACGCTATGGTCCTGCCCGTGCCCGGCGAGGCTGGACCTGGATCGCGATGGATTCCAACATCTTCAAGTTTATCTTGCGGCACAGCAGCCGCGAGCAGATCTATATCCTCATCGTCACGCTGATTTCGTTTCCTTTTGTCTATTATTCGTTGGATCTGCCGAAGCAGATCGTCAACGGCGCCATCGACGACAAGGCCGCGGGTGATTTCCCGAAGGTGTTCTTCGGATTCCAGTTCGACCGGATCGAATACCTGCTACTGCTGTCGTTCCTGTTCCTGGCGCTGGTGTTCGTCAACGGCGGCTTCAAGCTCTACATCAACATCTACAAGGGCAAGCTGGGCGAACGGATGCTGCGCCGGCTGCGCTACGAGCTGTACTGCCGGATCCTGCGCTTCCCGCTGCCGCATTTCCGCAAGACCTCGCAGGGCGAGATGATCCCGATGATCACCTCGGAGGTCGAGCCGCTGGGCGGCTTCATCGGCGACGCCTTCGTCCAGCCGATCTGGTCGACCGGGACGCTCCTGGTCTACATCTACTTCATCTTTGTCCAGGATCCGATCCTGGGCGCGGCGGCGGTGTCGCTGTACCCGCTGCAGGGCTGGCTGATCCCGCGGCTGCAGAAGCGGGTGAACCAGCTGGGCAAGGAACGGGTGCGCACCGTGCGCAAGCTGGCCGACCGCATCGGCGAATCCGTCTCCGGCATCACCGACATGCATGCCAACGACGCCACCGCGGTGCACCTGGCGGATTTCTCCGACCGGCTGGGGACGATCTACGACATCCGGTTCGAGATCTACAACCGCAAGTTCTTCATCAAGTTCCTGAACAACTTCATCAACCAGCTGACGCCGTTCTTCTTCTATGCGATCGGCGGCTGGCTGGTGATCCGCGGCGACATCCAGCTCGGCGCGCTGGTGGCGGTGCTCGCCGCCTACAAGGACCTGGCCTCGCCGTGGAAGGACCTGCTCGACTACTACCAGACCCAGGCCGACACCCGGATCAAGTACGAGCAGGTGGTGGAGCAGTTCCAGCCGCCCGAGCTGCTGCCGGTCGAGCGCATCACCGGCGACCAGGTGATCGACGGCCCGCTGCCGAAGGAGCTCAGCTTCTCCGCCGTCTCGCTGGTCGACGACAGCGGCATGACGGTGATCGAGGGGCTGACCGCCGTCTTCCCGACCGACGGCCACGTCGCGGTGGTCGGCGCCGGGGTCGGCAAGGACGAGCTGATGCTGATGATGGCCCGGCTGATCTCGCCGACCAGCGGCAAGATCCGGCTCGGCGAGCACGACTACGAAACCCTGGGCGAGGCGGTGATCGGCCGCCGCATCGCCTATGTCAGCGCGCACAGCTACATGTTCACCGGCACGCTGCGCCAGAATCTGTATTACGGCCTGTGCCACCGGCCGCTGCGCGAGGCGCAGTACGACGACGACGCGGCCAGGCGCCGCCAGGCCCGCCGGGCGTCGGAGGCGCAGGTGGCCGGCAACACCGATTTCGACATCAACGCCGACTGGATCGACTACCAGGCGGCCGGGGTGGACGGGCCGGAGGCGCTGCAGGACAAGGCGCTGGAGATCCTGCAGGCGATCGACATGGAGCAGGACGTCTACCGCATCGGCCTGAACGGCACGATCGACGCGGACAAGGCGCCCGAGATCGCCGACCGGGTGCTGGCGGCGCGCGTGTCGGTGCGCAAGACCCTGGCCGAGACCGATCTCGGTGACCTGGTCGAGCTGTACGATTCCGACCGCTTCAACAGCTCCGCCTCGGTGGCCGAGAACCTCTTGTTCGGCACCCCGGTCGGCCCGGTCTTCGCCTATGACGCGCTGGCCGAGAACGAGTATGTGCTGTCGGTCCTGGAGCGCACGGGCCTGATGGAGGAGTTCATCCAGGTCGGCGCCCAGATGGCCGAGACCATGGTCGAGCTGTTCGCCGACCTGCCGCCCGGCCACGAATTCTTCGAGCAGTTCAGCTTCATCGGCTCGGAGGACCTGCCCGAATTCCAGCCGATCGTGATGCGGGCGAAGAAGGAGGGCACGGCGGTGCTGCGGCCGGCCGACCGCACCCGCCTCTTGTCGCTGCCGTTCAAGCTGGTGCCGTCCCGCCACCGCCTGGGCGTGTTCGAGGCCGACCTGCAGCAGCGGCTGCTCGGCGCCCGCAAGGTGTTCGCGGCCGAGCTGCCGGAGGATCTGCGCCCCTTCATCGAGTTCTTCGACGCCGAGCGGTTCAACGAGGCGGCGTCGCTGCAGGACAACATCCTGTTCGGCAAGATCCGCTACGGCCGGCCGGATGCGGCGGAACGGGTGCAGACCCTGATCCAGACCGTGGTCGACGAGGTCGACCTGCGCGACAGCGTGATCGCGGTCGGGCTCGACTTCTCGGTCGGCGTCGCCGGCAGCCGGCTGTCCGCGGTGCAGCGGCAGAAGGTCGGGCTCGGCCGCGCCTTGCTCAAGAACGCCGACCTCCTGCTTCTGAACGAGGCCACCTCCACGCTCGACGGGGTGGCGCAGAGCCGGGTCCATCGCACCATCCGCGAACTCAGGCTCGGCCGCGGCTTGATCTGGGGCGTACATCGGCCCAGCATGGCCCGGGAGTTCGCCGACATCGTCGTGGTGCGGCATGGCCGCATCGTCGAGCGCGGCGACTTCCAGACGCTGAACCGCAACGGCAGCGTGCTGCACGAATTGCTGGAAGCGGAGTAGAATGCGAACAGGGAGCTGGAGGACGGATCGGTGAGCCTTGCGGAAGAAGTCGAGTTGCTGAAGCGGATCCCGCTTTTCGCCAATATCGACACGTCGAAGCTGAAGCTGCTGGCCTTCACCAGCGAGCGCGTCCGCTTCCCCGCGGGGCAGGTGCTGTGCCGGCAGGGGGAGATCGGCCGCGCTGCCTTCATCATCATCGACGGTGAGGCCGACGTGATCGTGGACGCCGAGACCGGCCCCCTGACCGTGGCCTCGGTCGGCCGCAACGACTTCGTCGGCGAGATCGCCATTCTCTGCGACGTGCCGCGCACCGCCACGGTGCAGGCGCGCACCGACGTCACCGCCCTCGTCATCGCCAAGGACCAGTTCTTCCGCATGATCACCGAATTCCCGCAGATGGCGATCGAGATCATGCGCGTGCTGGCGCTGCGCCTCGAACGGACCACCAAGGAAGCGGCCCGCGCCCGCCAGACGGCCTGAACGGATCGTGAGCCGCCTCGACAGCTTCATCCGCCGGATGCAGGCGCAGCGCGCCTGCCTCGACTGGGCCGCGCGGGCCATCGCCGGCCTGCCCGGCGACGTCATGGAACTCGGCCTCGGCAACGGCCGCACCTACGACCATCTGCGCGAGGCGCTGCCGGACCGCGCCATCTGGGTGTTCGACCGCCACATCGCGGCGCATCCCGGCTGCATCCCGCCGCGCGACCGCATGGTGCTGGGCGAGGTCCTGGAGACCATGCCCGGCTTCGCCGCGGCGCATCGCGGGGGGATGGCGCTGATCCACGCCGATCTCGGCACCGGCGACGACCTCGCCAACCGGGCGCTGGCGGCGGCGCTGGCCCCGCTGCTCGGCCCGGTGCTGGCCCCGGGCGGCGTGGTCGTGGCGAATATCGGCTTCGCCGGCACCGGCTGGGAGGAGCTGCCCGAGCCCGATGGCGTCTCGCCCGGGCGCTACTACCTGTACCGGCGGCCGGTCACCGGGTGACATCGTAGGTTGGGTTCGCGAGAGCGAACCCAACGTCGTCATCGATCATCCGGCGAGGTGTTGGGTTCGCATTCGCGAACTCAACCTACGATGCCTTTGCCCCCTCACACCTCGACGTCGACCACCACCGGCACGTGGTCGCTCGGCTTCGGCTCCCAGCCGCGGGCCTCGCGCAGGGTGCGGTGCGCCTTCAGGCCGCCGGCCAGCGGCGGGGTGACCCAGATGTGGTCGAGGCGCCGGCCGCGGTCGGACAGCTGCCAGTCGGCGGCGCGGTAGCTCCACCACGTGTACAGCTTCTGGTCGGGCGGCACGAAGGTGCGGGCGCTGTCGACCCAGCCCAGCGTCGACTGCATCGCCGCCAGCTTCTCGACCTCGATCGGGGTGTGGCTGACCACGTCCAAGAGCTGCTTGTGCGACCAGACGTCGTGCTCCAGCGGCGCGATGTTCAGGTCGCCGACCAGGATCATCTTCTGGTCGCGAGTCCGGTTCTGCGGCCACCAGGCCGTCATCTCGTCCAGGAACTGCAGCTTGTGGGCGAACTTCTCGTTCACCGCCGGGTCCGGAACGTCGCCGCCGGCCGGGATGTACAGGTTGTGCACCTCGAGGCCGTCCGGCAGGCGGATGGCGATGTGGCGGCAATCCTCCTTGCCGCACCAGTGGCGGATCTCATGGCTCTCGAAGGGCAGGCGCGAGATCACGGCGACGCCGTTGTAGCCCTTCATGCCGGCGATCGCGATGTGGCGGTAGCCGAGGTCGACGAAGGGCTGGTGCGGGAAGTGGTGGTCCGGGGTCTTGGTCTCCTGCAGGCAGATGATGTCGGCCGCGGTCTCGTCGATCAGGCGCAGCACCAGCTCCTGGCGCAGGCGGACGGAGTTGATGTTCCAGGTGGCGATGCGCATGGGCCCTCTCTGCGATGCGGCCCGCGACCCTAGCGAAGCCCGCCGGGGTTGCCTAGCGCGCCGGCACGTCCTCGCAGTCGTCATAGCCCGGCTCGGCCTCGACCTCGTCCTCGGGGCGGATGCGGGGGTCCAGCTCGGCCGGGGCGGGGCTCGATCCGGCGGCGAGGCCAACGAAGTGCTCGGCCTCCCCGGCGGCGACCCGGCCGCGCCGGGCCATGCGCCACAGCACGAAGCCGGCGAAGGCCCCGACCAGCAGGGCGACATAGACGAACAGCGCGTCCGGCCCGAACCGCTCCATCGCCACCGTCGCCGCCAGCGGCCCGGCGGAGGAGCCGACCGACCACAGGATCAGGAGCGTCCCCGCCAGCGGCACGTAGTCCTGCGGCTTGGCGTGGTCGTTGGCATGGGCGACCGACAGCGGGTAGATCGCCTCGGCCATGCCGCCCCACAGGGCGAACAGCACGATCAGCAGGCCGAAGCTGCCCGCGCCGATGCTGCCGACCGCGGCGACGATGGTGCAGGCGGCCGCGCCCAGGATCACCCAGCGCCGGTCGATCCGGTCCGACAACCAGCCCAGCGGCCACTGGCACAGCAGGCCGCCGATCTGGGTCGCCGCCATCAGCGTCGCGATCTCGGCGGTGGAGAAGCCGCGATGCACGCCCCAGACCGGGGCCACGCCCTGCAGCGTCGCCGCCACCAGCCCGACCACGACGCAGCCGACCGCGCCGACCGGCGAGTTGCGGTAGGCCTTGCGCAGGATCGGACGGATCCGGTGCGGCACGCTGGGGTGGCGCGACCGGGTCAGCGTCACCGGGATCAGCGCCAGGGTGAAGGCGGCCGAGGCCAGCACGAAGGGCAGCACGTCGCGCGTGTCGAGCACGGTCAAGAGGGCTTGGCCGGCGCCCAGCGCCAGCATCACCACGACGACGTAGCTGGTCAGGATGCGGCCGCGCAGGTGCCGCGGCGTCAGCTCGTTCAGCCAGCTCTCGGTGATCATGAACAGGCCGGCGGAGCAGAAGCCCATGGCCAGGCGCAGCAGGAACCAGCCCGGCAGGCCGACGGTCCAGGGCAGCGCCAGCCCGGCCAGGCAGGAGGCGGCGGCGAAGGCGGAGAAGGCACGGATATGGCCGACCAGCCGGATCAGCCGGCCGACCACCAGGCAGCCGGCCAGGAAGCCGACGGCGCTGGCCGCGACCACCAGCCCGACCCGGTCGGCCGACAGCCCGGCCTCGGTCAGCCGGATCGGCACCAGCGTGGCGAAGACGCCCTGGCCGAGCGAGACGATGGTGATGCCGGCGAGGATCGCCGCGACGGCCAGGAGCGGGCTGAGCATGGCCGAGTCTAGCCCGGCGGAGCGGGCCGCCGCCAGCGCCGCCGGCGCGGTTCCGGAGGCCGGACCGGACGCCGGGCGCGAATACCGCGGCGGCGGCCGGTTTTGTCGCCTTGACGGGACCCCGGGGCGTCACTAAGGTGCGCGCCGCTTGAGGTGGGGGTGGCCGCCGCCCGAAAGGGTGTCCGACAACGTGACTCAGAACGACCAGAACCCGCTGCCGCATTCGGATTTCGACCGTCGCTTGAGAGAGGCGAAGGCGAAGCTTCCGGGGGCGGGGCGCGAGGCGAAGGGCGGAGATGATGGGCGCGATGTCGGCCGTGCTGGCATGGCCGCCGGCTTCCGCATCGCGGTCGAGCTGCTCGCCGCGATCGTGGTCGGCGCCGGAATCGGCTGGGGTCTCGACCAATGGCTCGGCACGCGGCCCTGGTTGTTGATTCTGTTCTTCATCCTGGGTGCGGTGGCCGGCTTGATGAATGTCTACCGGACCGGCATGGAGCTGGACCGGGCGGCGAAGGCGAAGCGGGCCGCCGAGCAGGCGGAGCGAAACCGGGGCGGGAGATAAGGCGTGGCGTCGCCAACCGAGCAATTCCAGATCGAAAAGATCCTGCACGTCGACATCGGCGGCCTGGATCTCTCCTTCACCAACTCGTCGCTCTTCATGGTGATCGCCGCGGCCGTCGCGTCGGCGGTGCTGTTCCTCGGCGGCAGCCGCGGCGCCCTGGTGCCGGGCCGGCTGCAATCCTTCGCGGAGATGTTGTACGAGCTTGTCGCCAACATGATACGCGACAATGCCGGCAAGGAAGGGTTGAAGTACTTCCCCTTCATCTTCACGCTGTTCATCTTCATCCTGTTCGGCAACGTGATCGGGATCATTCCCGGCACCTTCACCTTCACCAGCCACATCATCGTCACCTTCGCCCTGGCCTTCGTGGTGTTCGTGGGCGTGACGGTGATCGGCTTCGCGCGGCACGGCGCCGGCTACCTGCGGATGTTCTTCCCGCATGGCGCCCCCCTGTGGACCGCGGTGATCCTGGTGCCGGTCGAGCTGATCTCCTACCTGTCGCGGCCGATCAGCCTCTCCGTCCGACTGTTCGCCAACATGACGGTCGGCCACGTGCTGCTGAAGGTCATCGGCGGCTTCGTCATCGCGCTCGGCGTCGGCGGCATCGTGCCCTTCGCCTTCCTGATCCCGCTGACGATGCTCGAGCTCTTCATCGCCGTGCTGCAGGCCTACATCTTCGCCATTCTCAGCTGCGTCTACCTGCACGACGCGCTGCATCTCCACTGACGGATCGCAGCCCGCGAACCGTTCCGGTCCAACCATCCAGAACCCACTCCACGAAGGAAGAGAAAATGGAACTCGAAGCTGCCAAGTTCATCGGCGCGGGCCTCGCTGCGATCGGCATGATCGGCGCCGGCATCGGCGTGGGCAACGTGTGGGCCAGCTACATCGGCGCGCTCGCCCGCAACCCGGCGGCCAAGGAAGAGATCGGCGCCAGCATCTGGATCGGCTTCGCCGTGACGGAAGCCATCGCGCTGTTCGCGCTGATCGTCGCGCTGATCGCGCTGTTCGCCTGACGATCTCGCTGCCTAACGTCATGGGCCGGCCGCAGCCTTGAGCGGCCTGGCCCGGCAGGGGGAGTCGGATGCCACAGTTCAATCCCGAGTGGTTTGCGTCGCAGCTGTTCTGGCTCGCGGTCGTCTTCATCGCTCTGTACTGGCTCTTGTCGCGCCGGCTGCTGCCGCGCCTGGCGGAGACGATCGACCAGCGCGCCGCGAAGATCGCCGGCGACCTGGAGCGGGCCGAGGCTGCGCGCGGCGAGACCGAGGCTGTCAGCCAGGCCTATGAAGCCGCGCTGGCCAAGGCCCGCGGCGAGGCCCAGGCCGCGATGGCCGCGGCGAATCAGGAGATCGCGGAGCTGACGGCGCGCCGTCAGGCCGCCTTCGCCGCCGAGCTGGCGACGCGGACCGCCGAGGCCGAGGCCCGGATCGGCAAGATCCGCGCCGACCTCAAGGCCGACGCCCGCGACATCGCCGCCGAGGTGGCCGGGGTGCTGGCCGCCAAGCTGACCGGCGCGGCGCCGGATCAGGCCGCGGTGACCGCCGCGGTCGACGGTGCGCTGGGAGGGGCCCGATGAGCGTTCTCGACATCATCGCGAACGAGGTCTTCATCGGCGCCGCCCACGCCCAGGACGCGGCCCATACCGACGCCGCGCTCGAGCATGTCGAGCATGCCGAGGCGGATTCGCACGGCGCGGTCGAATGGGTGCTGGCCGCGGCGCTGATCGTCCTGATCGTCCTGCTGGCGGTCAAGGCCCGCGGGGCCGTCCTCGGCGTGCTGGACAAGCGCACCGAGAAGGCCCGCGAGGATCTGGCCGAGGCGGAGCGGCTGCGCAGCGAGGCCGAGGGCTTTCTCGCCCAGGCGCAGGCACGCCAGCGCGAGGCGGCGGCCGAGGCCGCGGCGATCATCGAGCGCGCCAGGCACGATGCCCAGCGCCATCGCGAGAAGGCGGCGGTGGACATCGAGGAGGCGATGAAGCGGCGCGAGGCCATGGCGCTGGAGCGCATCGCCCAGGCCGAGGCCCAGGCCGTGGCCGAGGTGCGGTCGACCGCCGTCAACGTCGCCGTCTCGGCGGCCCGCGACCTGGTCGGCCGGCAGCTCGCCGCCGACCCGGCCAAGGGCTCGGCGCTGCTCGACGACGCGATCGCGGATCTCGGCGGCAAGCTGCACTGATCCCTGCCGTTGAACCGATACGGACGGGCCCGGTTTCGACCGGGCCCTTTCGCTTTGGGCCCGCTGCCCTTATGGTCCGGGCCGATCACGTCTCCAGGCGCACCCGATGAGCACTTCCCAGGACCATATCCGCAACTTCTCGATCATCGCCCATATCGACCACGGCAAATCGACCCTGGCGGACCGGCTGATCGAGCGCTGCGGCGGCATCGAGCAGCGCGAGATGAAGGCGCAGCTGCTCGATTCGATGGACATCGAGCGGGAGCGCGGCATCACCATCAAGGCGCAGACCGTGCGCCTGACCTATGCGGCCCGGAACGGCGGGACCTATCAGCTGAACCTGATGGACACGCCCGGCCATGTCGACTTCGCCTATGAGGTCAGCCGGTCGCTCGCCGCCTGCGAGGGCTCGCTCCTGGTGGTCGACGCCTCGCAGGGTGTCGAGGCGCAGACGCTCGCCAACGTCTATCAGGCGATCGACGCCAACCACGAGGTGGTGCCGGTCCTCAACAAGATCGACCTGCCCGCGGCCGAGCCCGACCGGGTGAAGCAGCAGATCGAGGACGTGATCGGCCTCGACGCGTCCGACGCCGTGCCGATCTCGGCCAAGACCGGCCTCGGCATCGACGAGGTGCTGGAGGCGATCGTCCACCGCCTGCCGCCGCCGAAGCAGGCCGACCCGGCCGCGCCGCTCAAGGCGCTGCTGATCGACAGCTGGTACGACCCCTATCTCGGCGTCGTCATCCTGGTGCGGGTGGTCGAGGGCACGCTGAAGGTCGGCCAGAAGGTCCGCTTCATGGCCACGGGCGCGGCGCGCGAGCTGGACCGCGTCGGCTACTTCACGCCCAAGGCGGTGCAGGTGCGCGAGCTCGGGCCCGGCGAGGTCGGCTTCGTCACCGCCGGGATCAAGGAGATCGTCGAGACCAAGGTCGGCGACACCATCACCGAGGATCGCCGCCCGGCCGCGGCGCCGCTGCCGGGCTTCAAGCCCTCGGTCCCGGTGGTCTGGTGCGGCCTGTTCCCGACCGATTCCGGCGATTTCGAGCGGCTGCGCGACAGCCTGGGCAAGCTCGCCCTGAACGACGCCAGCTTCCAT
Source organism: Inquilinus sp. NPDC058860 (assembly GCF_042743185.1). NCBI lineage: Bacteria > Pseudomonadati > Pseudomonadota > Alphaproteobacteria > Rhodospirillales > Rhodospirillaceae > Inquilinus > Inquilinus sp. NPDC058860. Next base: position 154,338 of record NZ_JBHYMS010000002.1, read on the forward strand.
TTCGAGGCCGAGACCTCGGCCGCGCTGGGCTTCGGCTTCCGCTGCGGCTTCCTGGGCCTCCTGCATCTCGAGATCATCCAGGAGCGGCTGGAGCGCGAGTTCGACCTCGACCTGATCACCACCGCGCCGTCGGTGGTCTACAAGCTGCACCTGACCGACGGGTCGGTGATGGACCTGCACAACCCGGCCGACATGCCGGACGTGATGAAGATCGAGCGGATCGACGAGCCCTGGATCAAGGCCACGATCATGCTGCCGGACGAGTATCTCGGCGGCATCCTGCAGCTGTGCACCGAGCGGCGCGGCGAGCAGATCGAGATGACCTATGTCGGCGGCCGGGCCATGCTGGTCTACCGCCTGCCGCTGAACGAGGTGGTGTTCGACTTCTACGACCGCCTCAAGTCGATCAGCCGCGGCTACGCCAGCTTCGACTACCAGATCGACAGCTACCGCGAAGGCGACCTGGTGAAGCTGTCGATCCTGGTGAACCAGGAGCCGGTCGACGCGCTGGCGATGATCGTCCACCGCAGCCAGGCCGACCGGCGCGGCCGGCACCTGTGCGAGCGGCTGAAGGACCTGATCCCGAAGCAGCTGTTCAAGATCGCCATCCAGGCGGCGATCGGCGGCAAGGTGATCGCCCGCGAATCGATCTCCGCCCTGCGCAAGGACGTGCTGGCCAAGTGCTATGGCGGCGACGTCAGCCGCAAGCGCAAGCTTCTGGACAAGCAGAAGGAGGGCAAGAAGCGGATGCGCCAGTTCGGCGAGGTCGAGATCCCGCAGAGCGCCTTCATCGCCGCGCTGAAGATGGGCGATCAGTAAGGCCTTTCGGCGGAACCGTTCTGCCGCCCCGCTGTTGCATTCAGGCATCCCTCGCGATGCGCGCCGCAACTCTCCGGGAGGGCCCGCCATGGCGACCGAGATCGAGCCGGTGATCGTCTATGAGGAGGACGGGCGGCAGAAGCTGTTCAGCCGCGCCGACGAGCTGGTGGACTGGCTCGGTTCCCTGTTCCAGGGCGTCTCCGACGACCACAGCGTCGAGCACGAGCGGGCAGGGCTGAAGCGCGAGGAGCTGCTCGGCCGGATCGACGCGGTGCTGAGGGACCTCAAGGCCGACATCGCCGCCGGCAAGCCGCGCCTCAGCCTGGCGACACGCACCGAGGCCGCCGGGCTGGTCGCCGCCTTCCGCACGGTGCACCCGCCCACCGGCAAGCTTCCCTGACTCGGCCCCGATTTGTTTCCGCTGCGTTCGCGCTGCGTTTCGGCTAGCCTCTCCGGCGCCAGTCCATCGCGACTCACCCGGAGACCCTGCCATGCCGCTCGACCGCCGCCGTTTCCTGGCCTCGGCCCTCGCCGCCCCGGCCGTGCCGCTGCTCGGTTCCCTGCCGCGCCCCGCCCTCGCCCGGGCGGTTCCGGCCGCCGGGCCGGTCCCCGGCCTCTACCGGTTCAAGGTCGGCGCCTTCGAGGTGACCAGCATCAATGACGGGATGCTGAACCTCGCCCTCGACCAGTTCCCCGCCGCCGACCGTGCCGGGGCCGAGGCGCTGCTGCAGCGCGCCTTCCAGCCGCCCGCGGCGATCCCGACCGCGGTCAACGCCTATCTGGTCAACACCGGCGACCGGCTGGTGCTGATCGACACCGGCACCGCCACGGCGATGGGGCCGGCGCTCGGCAAGGTCGGCGCCAACCTCGAGGCCGCCGGCATCGACCCCGCCGATATCGACCTGGTGGTGCTGACCCATATGCACCCGGACCACGTCAACGGCCTGATCGACCCCGCCGGCACCGCCGTCTTCGGCAAGGCGCATCTGGCGGTGGCCGAGGCGGAATACGCCTTCTGGACCGATGACGGCATCCTGTCCCGGGCCCCGGCCGGGGTGCAGCCCCTCTTCCACATGGCCCGGGCGGCGGTGAAGCCCTATGCCGGGCCGGATCGCCTCAGCCGCTTCGGCAAGGAGGCCGAGATCATCCCCGGCATCCGCGTCCTGGCCGCGCCGGGCCACACCCCCGGCCACAGCATGGTCGAGGTCACGTCCGGCACCGACCGGCTGCTGATCTGGGGCGACATCGTGCACGCCGCGTCGCTGCAATTCGCCAGGCCGGACTGGGCGATCAACTTCGACACCGACCAGCAGGCCGCGATCGCCAGCCGCAAGCGGGTGCTGGACCAGGTCGCTTCCGACCGGGTGCTGATCGCCGGCGCGCATCTCGCCTTCCCCGGCATCGGCCATGTCGGCCGGGCCGGCGAGGGCTACGAGTTCGTGCCCGCCTTCTGGCAGTCCTGAGGTCGGGGCAGGGCGGCGTCCGGATCCTGCGACCAATTGCGTCGTCCCGGCTGATACGCCACCGCTGCATTGGTGCGGCCTGACGCCGGCCGCGATGATGACGCCCATCGAAGAGGATCCCGATGGACGCGATCGCGAAGACTGCACGGGCGACGGTGTCGCCGGCGGACGGGCTGCCGGTGCCGCGCCGCTACGGCGCGGTGCTGACCCTGTCGATCGCCATCGCCATGGCGGTGCTGGACACCGCCATCGCCAACACCGCTTTGCCGACCATCGCCGCCGACCTGCAGGCCAGCCCGGCCGCCTCGGTCTGGGTGGTCAACGCCTACCAGCTGGCGGTGGTGGTGTCGCTGCTGCCGCTGGCGGCGCTGGGCGAGATCGTCGGCTACCGCGCCATCTACATCGCCGGCCTGGCCCTGTTCACCGTGGCCTCGCTGGTCTGCGCCGCCGCCTGGTCGCTGCCCAGCCTGACCGCGGCGCGGGTGCTGCAGGGCTTCGGCGCCAGCGGCATCATGAGCGTCAACGCGGCGCTGATCCGCTTCAGCTATCCCAGCCGCTCGCTCGGCCGCGGCATCGGCTTCAACACCCTGGTGGTGGCCGTGTCCTCGGCCCTCGGCCCCACGGTCGCCGCCGGCATCCTGTCGGTCGCGCCCTGGCCCTGGCTGTTCGCGGTCAACGTGCCGCTCGGCATCGTCGCGCTGATCGTCGCGGTGCCAACCCTGCCGCACACTGCGCGCTCGGGCCACCGCTTCGACGCCGTCAGCGCCATCCTCAACGCCGGCGCCTTCGGCCTCCTGATCGTCGCGATCGGCGAAGGCGCGCACCAGGCCGGGCCGCTGCAGATCGGGCTGGCCCTCGCCGCCGCCCTCGGCTTCGGCGTGGCGCTGGTGCGCCGGCAGGCCGCCCATCCGGCGCCGATGCTGCCGCTCGACCTGTTCCGGCGGCCGATCTTCGCCCTGTCGGCGGTCACCGCCGCCTGCTCCTTCGCCGCCCAGGGCCTGGCCTTCGTGGCGCTGCCCTTCTACTTCCAGACCACGCTGGGCCGCAGCGAGGTCGAGACCGGCCTCCTGATGACCCCCTGGCCGGTGGTGGTGGCGATCATGGCGCCGATCGCCGGCCGCCTGTCCGACCGCCACTCCGCCGGCCTGCTGGGCGGCATCGGCCTGTTCATCCTCTGCCTCGGCCTGGCGCTGCTGGCCCTGCTGCCGCCGGACCCGACGGTGTTCGACATCTGCTGGCGCATGGCGCTGTGCGGCTGGGGCTTCGGCTTCTTCCAGGCGCCGAACCAGAAGGCGCTGCTGGCCTCCGCGCCGCCGCACCGCGCCGGCGGCGCCAGCGGCATCGTCGCCCAGGCCCGGCTGATGGGGCAGACCATCGGCGCGGCGCTGGTGGCGCTGTGCTTCGGCCTGGCGGGTGGGCAGGGGCCGGCCCTGGCCCTGGCGCTGGGCGCCGGTTTCGCCGGCCTGGCCGGTATCGCCAGCTGGGCGCGCCTGCTGCCCGGCGACCCCGCCCGCCGGCCGCGGCCGGTCGAGCCGCGGGACCGGCGCTGAGGGACTACCGCTCCGCCGCGAACACGAAGGGCGGCGGCAGGCGCAGCGCCACCGGATCGCCGATCGACAGGGCCGGCAGGTCCGGGCTGTAGCGGTCGGCCTCGATCCGGATCGGGTCGGGCGACAGCGGCGTCTCCGCTTCCACCGTCACCGTGGTGGCGCTGTGCAGCACCCGCCGGGCGGTGCCGGCGACCAAGCCGTCGCCTGACGTCCCCGCCGGCAGCAGCCGGATGGCGCGCGGCCGGATGTCGGCGACGGCCCGGCTGCCGGCGGCCAGGCCGCGCGTATCGGCCGGCAGGCGCAGGCCGGCGATCTCCACCGCATCCGGCCCCGTGATCGTGCAGGGCAGGCGGTTGACGTCGCCGAGGAAGCTGGAGACGAAGGCGGTGGCAGGGTTGTCGACCAGCGCCGCCGGGTCGCCCTGCTGCTCGATCCGGCCGTCGCGCAGCACCACCACCCGGTCGGCCAGCTCCAGCGCCTCCTCCTGGTCGTGGGTGACGAACAGGCTGGTCAGGCCGGTGCGGTCGTGCAGCTCGCGCAGCCACACCCGCAGCTCCTTCCGCACCTTGGCGTCGAGCGCGCCGAACGGCTCGTCGAGCAGCAGCAGCTTGGGCTCGATCGCCAGCGCCCGGGCCAGGGCGACGCGCTGGCGCTGCCCGCCCGACAGCTGGCGCGGGAAGCGCCGCCCCAGGCCGGGCAGCTGGACCAGCTCCAGCAGCTCCTCGACCCGGCGCGCGATCTCGGCCTTGGCCGGGCGGGTGGCGCCGGGCCGCACCTGCAGGCCGAAGGCGATGTTGCCGAACACGGTCATGTGCCGGAACAGGGCGTAGTGCTGGAACACGAAGCCGATGCGGCGCTGGCGCGGCTTGACCGCGGCGATGTCGGCGCCGTCGACCAGGATCTGGCCGGCATCCGCGCGCTCCAGCCCCGCCACGATGCGCAAGAGCGTGGTCTTGCCCGAGCCGGAGGGGCCGAGCAGGGCGACGAAGGCGCGGTCCGGCACCTCCAGCTCGATGCCGTCGAGCGCGTAGACCGGGCCGAAGCGCTTGGTCAGGCCTTGGATGGCGATCGGCATCAGCTCTCCGCGGACTCTGTGCGGTCCGAGCGGAACCGCCATTCGAGCAGGGTCTTCAGCACCAGCGTCACCAGGGCCAGGCCGGCCAGCAGCGAGGCGACGGCGAAGGCGCCGACGAAATTGTACTCGTTGTAGAGGATCTCGACCTGCAGCGGCATGGTGTTGGTCTGGCCGCGGATATGGCCGGAGACGACCGAGACGGCGCCGAACTCGCCCATCGCCCGGGCGTTGCACAACAGCACGCCGTACAAGAGCGCCCATTTGACGTTGGGCAGCGTCACCCGGAAGAAGGTCTGCCAGCCGCTGGCGCCCAGCAGCACCGCGGCCTCCTCCTCATCCGTGCCCTGCTCCTGCATCAGCGGGATCAGCTCGCGCGCCACGAAGGGCAGGGTGACGAAGATGGTGGCGATGACCAGGCCGGTGACGGTGAAGATCACCCGGATGCCGTGCGCCTCCAGGAACGGGCCGAACCAGCCGTTGGCCCCGAACAGCAGCACGTAGATCAGGCCCGAGATCACCGGCGAGACCGAGAAGGGCAGGTCGACGAAGGTGGTCAGCAGGCTCTTGCCCGGGAACTCGAACTTGGCGATCGCCCAGGCGGTGGCCAGGCCGAACACGGTGTTCAGCGGCACGGCGATGGCGGCGACCGTCAGGGTCAGGCGGATCGCCGCCAGCGAATCCTCGCTGCCGATGCCCTCGAGATAGGCGTCGATGCCGCGGCGCAGCGCCTCGGTCAGCACCACCGCCAGCGGCAGCACCAGGAACAGGCCGAGGAAGACCACGGCGATGGCGATCAGGGCCAGGCGGATGCCGAACGGCTCCTCCCACGGCCTGTCGGCGGGCTTCAGCCGGGTGCGCGCGGCCGCCAGCGTGCGGGTCAGTCCGCCCATTTGCGGCTCCAGCGCTGCAGCAGGTTGATCACCAGGATGATGACGAAGGCGGCCAGCAGCATCACCGCGCCGATCGCGGCGGCGCCGGCATAGTCGTACTCCTCCAGCCGGATCACGATCAGCAGCGGCGCGATCTCGGACACGCCGGGAATGTTGCCGGCGATGAAGATGACCGAGCCGTATTCGCCGACCGCCCGGGCGAAGGCCAGGATGAAGCCGGTCAGGATCGCCGGCGACAAGAGCGGCAGCACCACCCGCCACACCACCTGCCACCGCCGGGCGCCGAGGGTGGCGGCGGCCTCCTCGATCTCGCGGTCCAGATCCTCCAGCACCGGCTCGACCGTGCGCACCACGAAAGGCAGCCCGATGAAGACCAGGGCGATGAAGATGCCGGGCGGCCCGAAGGCGGCCTTGATGCCGATCTGCATCAAGGGGCCGCCGAGCCATCCCTTGGGCGAGTAGAGGGCGGCGAGCGCGATGCCCGCCACCGCCGTCGGCAGGGCGAAGGGCAGGTCGATCAGCGCGTTCATCAGCGGCCGGCCCCAGAAGCGGTAGCGCGTCACCACCCAGGCGACCAGCGTGCCGAACACGACGTTCACCGCCGCCGCCGCCAGCGCCAGGCCGAAGCTGACCTTGAGCGCCGCCACGGTGCGTTCCGACGAGATCACCCGCCAGACGCCCTCGACCCCGAGCTCCCAGGGCCGGATCACCAGCGCCGCCAGCGGCAGCAGGACCAGCAGGGCCAGATAGGTGAGGGAGAAGCCGAGGGTCAGCCCGAATCCCGGCAGCACGCCGACATGGCGCGCCGCCGGGGGCGGGGTGTCTCTAGCCCTTTCGGTAGATCTGATCGAAGGTGCCGCCATCCGAGAAGTGTGCCTGCTGGGCCTTCTGCCAGCCACCGAAGACATCATCGATGGTGAACAGGTTGACGGCCGGGAAAGTGTCCTTGTACTTCGCCGCCACCTCCGCCGACCGCGGCCGGTAGAAGTTCCTGGCGGCCAGCTCCTGCCCCTCGGGCGAGTACAGGAACTCGAGATAGGCCTGGGCCACGGCGCGGGTGCCGCGGGCGTCGACCACCTTGTCGACCACCGCGACCGTCGGCTCGGCCAGGATCGAGACCGAGGGCACGACGATGTCGAACTCGTCGGGGCCCAGCTCCTTCACCGCCAGGAAGGCCTCGTTCTCCCAGGCGATCAGCACGTCGCCGATGCCGCGCTGGACGAAGGTGGTGGTCGAGCCGCGGGCGCCGGTGTCCAGCACCGGGACATTGGCGAAGATCTTCTGCACGAAGTCCTTGGCCGTCTGGTCGCTGCCGCCGGGCTGCTTCAGGGCGTAGCCCCAGGCGGCGAGGTAGTTCCAGCGCGCCCCGCCCGAGGTCTTCGGGTTCGGGGTGATCACCTGGACGCCCTCCTTGGCCAGGTCGGGCCAGTCCTTGATCCCCAGCGGGTTGCCCTTGCGCACCAGGAACACGATGGTCGAGGTGTAGGGCGCGCTGTTGTCGGGCAGCCGCGTCTGCCAGGCCTTGTCGATCAGCCCCCTGTTGGCGATCGCGTCGACGTCGTAGGCCAGCGCCAGGGTGACGACGTCGGCCTGCAGCCCGTCGATCACCGAGCGCGCCTGGGCGCCGGAGCCGCCATGCGAAGCCTCGATGGTGAGAGTGTCGCCGGTCTTCGCCTTCCACTGCTCGGCAAAGGCGGCGTTGACCTGCTTGTACAGCTCGCGCGTCGGGTCGTAGGAGACGTTGAGCAGCTTGATGTCGGCCGCATGCGCCGTGGCCGCAGCCAGCGCGATGGCCGCCGCGGCCAGCAGCCGAGTGGTCATGAACCGCATGACTCGACCTCCGATGTCCGGTTGGTTGGTGGTGTGGCGGCGTCGCGCCCAGTAAGGCGGGGAACCGCGACGAACGCAATCTCTATTTCACATAAAATATCAATAGATCCTGATCAAATTTGAACATGCAAAAGTTGTCAATATGGCGTTCGTCTTCTTCGCTTTCGCACATGCGAAGGGCGATCTCGGACGAAATCCTGCGCATTCTCCGCGAATTCCGATTGCATCGGAACGGGGCCGCAGGCAGATTTTCGTTTTCGAAGATCAAAGCGGCGCGGCCGCAAACAGAGGCAGGAAACGTGGCTGAGGTGCTGTACGACCTCCTGGTCATCGGCGGCGGCGTCAACGGCGTCGGCATCGCGCGCGACGCGGCCGGGCGCGGCCTGTCCGTCCTGCTCTGCGAGAAGGCCGACCTGGCCGGGGCCACCTCCTCGGCCTCGACCAAGCTGATCCATGGCGGCCTGCGCTATCTCGAATATTACGAGTTCCGCCTGGTCCGCGAGGCGCTGATGGAGCGCGAGGTGCTGCTGCGCGCGGCGCCGCACATCATCTGGCCGCTGCGATTCGTGCTGCCGCACGACCGGTCGATGCGGCCGGCCTGGATGGTCCGGCTGGGCCTGTTCCTGTACGATCATCTCGGCGGCCGCAAGACGCTGCCGGCCAGCCACGGGCTCAAGCTGCGCGACGGCGCCATCGGCCGGGTGCTGCGGCCGCATCTGACGCGCGGTTTCGAATATTCCGACTGCTGGGTCGACGACGCCCGCATGGTGGCGCTGGCGGCGCTGGACGCGAAGGAGCGCGGCGCCGAGATCCTGACCCGCACCGAATGCGTCGAGGCCAGGCGCGAGGCCGGCCGCTGGACCGCGACGCTCCGTAGTGTCGACGGGGGCGCCGCCGACGGCAGCGAGCGGCAGGTCGCGGCCCGCGGCCTGGTCAATGCCGGCGGCCCCTGGGTCAAGCATGTGCTGAACGACACCGTCGGCCTGCCGGGCGCCTCCAGCGTGCGGCTGGTCAAGGGCAGCCATATCGTCGTGCCGCGGCTGTATGACGGGCCCGAGGCCTTCATCCTGCAGAACGCCGACCGGCGCATCGTCTTCGTCATTCCCTATGAGGGCAAGTTCTCGCTGATCGGCACCACCGACCTCGACTACCAGGGCGACCCGGCCGGCGTCGGCATCACGCCGGAGGAGACGGCCTATCTGTGCGAGGCGGTCGGCCGCTGCTTCGCCGACGGCCCGACCCCGGACGACGTGGTCTGGAGCTATGCCGGCGTGCGGCCGCTGTACGACGACGGCTCGTCCAGCGCGTCCGAGGCGACGCGCGACTACGTGCTGGAGCTGGACGCATCGGAGGGCCAGGCGCCGGCCCTGTCGGTGTTCGGCGGCAAGATCACCACCTTCCGCCGCCTGTCCGAGCATGCGCTGGAGAAGCTGGCGCCGGTCATGGGTATCAAGGGCGCGCCCTGGACGGCGGCCGCGCATCTTCCCGGCGGCGACATCCCGGACGCAGATTTCGAGGGCTTCCTGGCCAAGCTGCGCGCCGCCCGGCCCTGGCTGCCGGAACCGTTGGCGCGACGCCTGGCCCGCGCCTACGGCACCCGGGTCGACCGGCTGCTGGGCGAGGCCGCCAGCCTGGAGGATCTCGGCCGCGACTTCGGCGCCGGGCTGACCGAGGCCGAGCTCGACTACCTGGCCGACCAGGAATGGGCGCGCACCGCCGAGGACGTGCTGTGGCGCCGGTCCAAGCTGGGGCTGCACATCCCGGCCGAGGCGCAGGACGCGATCGCCGACTGGCTCAGGGCCCGCAACTCCCGCCCCGAGGAAAGGGCCGCATCGTGACGCTGGCGCTCGAAAGCGTGACCCGGGACGTCGGGGCGGAGACCCACATCCATCCGCTCGACCTGGCGCTGGAGCCCGGCACGCTGACCGTGCTGCTGGGCCGCACCCAGGCCGGCAAGACCACGCTGATGCGGCTGATGGCGGGGCTGGAGCGGCCGAGCCGCGGCCGCGTCCTGGCCGACGGCCGCGACGTCACCGGCGTCTCGGTGCGCAACCGCGACGTCGCCATGGTCTACCAGCAGTTCATCAACTATCCGTCGAAGACGGTCTACGACAACATCGCCTCGCCGCTGCGCCTCAAGGGCCTCGGCCGGGCCGAGATCGACCGCCGGGTGCGCGAGACCGCGGCGATGCTGCGGATCGACCGGTTCCTGGAGCGGCTGCCGGGCGAGCTGTCGGGCGGCCAGCAGCAGCGCACCGCGATCGCCCGCGCCCTGGTCAAGGATGCCGGGCTGCTGCTGCTGGACGAGCCGCTGGTCAATCTCGACTACAAGCTGCGCGAGGAGCTGCGGGCCGAGCTGTCGGAGATCTTCCGCCGCGGCAAGGCGATCGTGGTCTACGCCACCACCGAGCCGGCGGAGGCGCTGATCCTGGGCGGCCGCACCGCGGTGCTGGACGAGGGCCGGCTGCTGCAGGAAGGGCCGACGGTCGAGGTGTTCCAGCACCCGGCCTCGACCCGGGTGGCCGAGGCGTTCAGCGACCCGCCGATGAATCTCGGCCCCGCCGAGGTGACGGACGGGGCCTTGCGCCTGATCGACGGCGTCGCCGTGCCGCTGGCCGGGCACCTGGCCGGGCTGGCGGCGGGACCCTGCACCGTCGGGGTGCGGCCGGGCCACATCCGCCTCGGCGCTGCAGGCGCGGGCGAGGCCTCGGTGACCACCCGGGTCGAGCTGGCGGAAATCAGCGGCTCCGAGACCTATGTCCATTTCCATTTCGGCGACCGGCCCTGGGTGGCGCAGCAGGCCGGGGTGCACAAGCATCCGCTGGGCGAGCCGGTGACGATCGCGGTCGACCCTGCCCGGATCTACGTCTTCGACCCGGCCGGGCGGCTCGCCGCCGCCCCGGCCCGGACCAGGTGAAGCATGGCCCGCATCGAGCTCAAGTCCCTGGCGCACAGCTACAGGCCGAACCCGGCGGATCCGGCGGATTATGCGCTGCGGCCGATGGACATGGTCTGGCAGAGCGGCCGGGCCTACGCCCTGCTGGGGCCGTCCGGCTGCGGCAAGACCACGCTGCTGAACATCATTTCGGGCCTGGTGACGCCGAGCCGGGGCCAGATCCTGTTCGACGGCCGCGACGTCACCCAGGCGTCGCCGGAGCAGCGCAACATCGCCCAGGTGTTCCAGTTCCCGGTGGTCTACGACACCATGACGGTGGCGGAGAACCTGGCCTTCCCCTTGCGCAACCGCAAGCTGCCGAAGCAGGAGATCGACGCCCGCGTGGCCGAGGTCGCGGCGATGCTGGAGCTGACGCCGGTCTTGAAGCGCCGCGCCCGCGGCCTGGATGCCGACCAGAAGCAGAAGATCTCGCTCGGCCGCGGCCTGGTGCGGAAGGACGTCGCCGCCATCCTGTTCGACGAGCCGCTGACGGTGATCGACCCGCACCTCAAATGGCAGCTCCGGCGCAAGCTGAAGCAGGTGCACGAGCAGGTGCGGACCAGCCTGATCTACGTCACCCACGACCAGCTCGAGGCGCTGACCTTCGCCGACGAGGTGATCGTGATGTATGACGGCCAGGTGGTGCAGCTCGGCACCCCGCAGGCGCTGTTCGAGCGGCCGGCCCACACCTTCGTCGGCTACTTCATCGGCAGCCCGGGCATCAACCTGCTGCCCTGCACCGTCGACCAGGGCGCGGCGGTGGTCGACGGCGCCCGGATCCCGCTGTCGGACTCGGCGCTCGCCGGGATCGAAAAGGCCACGGGCAAGCTCGAGCTCGGCATCCGGCCGGAGTTCCTGGAGATCGCCGACAGCGGCGTCCCGGCGGCGGTGACCGCGGTCGAGGATCTCGGCACCCATCTGATCGTCACGCTCCGCCTCGGCGCCGCGACGGTGAAGGCCAAGCTGGCCGAGGGCCGCGGCGTCCCGGCCGACACCGCGCATCTGCGCTTCCCGCCGGAGCGCACCCTTCTCTACGCCGACGGCAGGCTGGTGGGCTGATCATGGACAAGACTCCCAACAACGCCGCCTGGTTCCTGGTCGTCCCGGTCGTGCTGCTGGTCGCGTTCAGCGCCATCATCCCGCTGATGACGGTCGTGAACTACTCGGTGCAGGATATCTTCGGCCCCGGCCAGGGCGTCTTCGTCGGCACCGAATGGTTCGAGCAGGTGCTGCAGGACGATCGGCTGCAGGCGGCGCTCGGCCGCCAGCTGATCTTCAGCTTCTGCGTGCTGGCGATCGAGATCCCGCTCGGCGTGCTTGTGGCGCTGTGCATGCCCGCGCGGGGCTGGGCCGTGTCCGTCACCCTGGTGGTGCTGGCGCTGCCGCTGCTGATTCCCTGGAACGTGGTCGGCACCATCTGGCAGATCTTCGCCCGGCCCGACATCGGCCTGGCCGGCGTGCTGATCAACCGCCTGGGCCTCGACTACAACTACACCGGCGACCCGTTCGACGCCTGGATCACCGTGCTGGTGATGGACATCTGGCACTGGACGTCGCTGGTCGCGCTGCTGGGCTATGCCGGGCTGCGCTCGATCCCCGACGCCTTCTATCAGGCGGCGCGGATCGACGGCGCCTCGCGCTGGGCGGTGTTCCGCTACATCCAGCTGCCGAAGATGTCGGGCGTGCTGCTGATCGCGGTGCTGCTGCGCTTCATGGACAGCTTCATGATCTACACCGAGCCCTTCGTCCTGACCGGCGGCGGGCCCGGCAACGCCACCACCTTCCTGAGCCAGGAGCTGACCAAGATGGCGGTCGGCCAGTTCGACCTGGGGCCCGCCGCGGCGTTCTCGATCATCTACTTCCTGATCATCCTGTTGTTCTCCTGGCTGTTCTACACGGTCATCACCAACATCGGGAAAGCCGACGCGTCATGAACCGCCGCACCCGGGCCGTCATCCTGATCCTGTACATGCTGTTCCTGCTGCTGCCGATCTACTGGCTGGTCAGCATGTCGCTGAAGGAGAACCGCGAGATCCTGTCCGGGTTCACGCTGTTCCCGCAGACCCTGACCTTCGCCAACTACGCCACCATCTTCACCGACCAGTCCTGGTATTCCGGCTACATCCATTCGATCACCTATGTGCTGATGAACATGGCGCTCTCGGTGCTGGTGGCGCTGCCGGCGGCCTATGCGTTCAGCCGGTACCGCTTCGTCGGCGACCGGCACATGTTCTTCTGGCTGCTGTCGAACCGGATGTCGCCGCCGGCGGTGTTCCTGCTGCCCTTCTTCCAGCTCTATTCCGCCTTCGGGCTGATCGACACGCCCTACGCCGTGGCGCTGGCGCACTGCCTGTTCAACGTGCCGCTGGCGGTCTGGATCCTCGAGGGCTTCATGTCCGGCGTGCCGAAGGAGATCGACGAGACCGCCTATATCGACGGCTACTCCTTCCCGCGCTTCTTCCTGACCATCTTCGTGCCGCTGATCCGCGGCGGCATCGGCGTCACCGCCTTCTTCTGCTTCATGTTCTCCTGGGTCGAGCTGCTCTTGGCCCGGACCCTGACCTCGGTCGAGGCCAAGCCGATCGCCGCCACCATGACCCGCACGGTCAGCGCCGCCGGCATGGACTGGTCGCTCCTGGCCGCCGCCGGCGTGCTGACCATCGTGCCCGGCGCGATCGTGATCTGGTTCGTCCGCAACTACATCGCCAAGGGCTTCGCCCTGGGCCGGGTGTGAGGAGGCCGCGCCATGACCTTGGACTGGATGGCCTGGACGCCGCCCACCGCCTGGTTCTTCTGCGGCATCGCGGCGCTGCTGGCGGCGATGACGCTGTGGCAGTTCGTGTCGCCCTCGGTGCCCCGGCGCGGCGTCCTGCCGCTTGTCACCACCCGCGGCGACCGGCTGTTCATCGGCCTGCTCGGCGCCGCCTACATCCATCTCGCCTGGATCGGGCTGGCTTCGGGCAGCCTCTGGTACGGCTTCGCGATCGCCGTGGCTTGGATGATCGCGGTGATGCGGTTCGGATGAGCTGACGCAGGTCCGGACCGGCCCCGGCCAACGGGGCGGTTTCAACATCTGTCTAGACGGGGAGAGATCATGACCAAGATGCTGCACGGGCCGGGCGGGTTCCCGGTCCACCGCCGGGACCTGCTGCGCGGCGCCTCCGCCCTCGGCGCCGGTATCGCTTTGACGGGCGCCCTGCCGGGCTTCGCCCGCCGGGCCTTCGCCCAGGGCGCCGAACAGCTGACGGCCAACGCCAGGAAGTGGATCGACACCGAGTTCCAGCCTTCGACGCTGTCCAAGGACGAGCAGCTGAAGGAGATGGAGTTCTTCATCAAGGCGGCCGAGCCGTTCCGCGGCATGGACATCAACGTGGTGTCGGAGACGATCACCACCCATGAATACGAGGCCAAGACGCTGGCCCGCGCCTTCTCCGAGATCACCGGCATCAACCTGAAGCACGACCTGATCCAGGAAGGCGACGTGATCGAGAAGCTGCAGACCCAGATGCAGTCCGGCCAGAACATCTACGACGCCTACGTCAACGACAGCGACCTGATCGGCACGCATTTCCGCTACGGCCAGGCGGTGCCGCTGTCCGACTTCATGTCCGGCGACGGCAAGGATTTCACCCTGCCGACGCTCGACGTCGACGACTTCATGGGCAAGAGCTTCACCACCGGCCCGGACGGCAAGCTGTACCAGATCCCGGACCAGCAGTTCGCGAACCTGTACTGGTTCCGCTACGACTGGTTCACCGACCCGAAGCTGCAGGAGCAGTTCAAGGCGGCGTACGGCTACGACCTGGGCGTGCCGCTGAACTGGTCGGCCTATGAGGACATCGCCGACTTCTTCACCAACAAGGTGAAGGAAATCAACGGCGTCCGCGTCTGGGGCCATATGGATTACGGCAAGAAGGACCCGTCGCTGGGCTGGCGCTTCACCGATGCCTGGCTGTCGATGGCCGGCGGCGGCGACAAGGGCATCCCGAACGGCCTGCCGGTCGACGAATGGGGCATCCGGGTCGAGGGCTGCCGCCCCGCCGGCTCCAGCGTCACCCGCGGCGGCGACGTCAACGGCCCGGCGGCGGTGTACGCGCTGACCAAGTACATCGAGTGGCTGAAGAAGTACGCCCCGCCCGAGGCCGCCGGCATGACCTTCTCCGAGGCCGGGCCGGTGCCGGGCCAGGGCAACATCGCCCAGCAGATCTTCTGGTACACCGCCTTCACCGCCGATCTGGCCAAGCCCGGCCTGCCGGTGGTGAACGAGGACGGCACGCCGAAATGGCGCATGGCGCCTTCGCCGCACGGCCCGTACTGGGAAGAGGGGATGAAGCTGGGCTACCAGGATTGCGGCTCCTGGACCCTCTTGAAGAGCACCCCGAAGGAGCGGCAGCAGGCGGCCTGGCTGTACGCCCAGTTCTGCATCTGCAAGTCGACGTCGCTGAAGAAGCTGCAGGTCGGCCTGACCCCGATCCGCGACAGCGACATCCGCTCCAAGGCGATGGACGAGATGGCGCCGAAGCTGGGCGGGCTGGTCGAGTTCTACCGCAGCCCGGCGCGCGTCGCCTGGACCCCGACGGGCACCAACGTCCCCGACTATCCGCGGCTGGCGCAGCTGTGGTGGCAGAACGTGGCCGAGGCGGTCACGGGCGAGGTCACGCCGCAGCAGGCGATGGACAACCTGGCCAAGCAGCAGGATCAGGTGCTGGCGCGGCTGGAGCGGGCCGGCAATCTCGGCGATTGCGGGCCGAAGCTGAACGAGGAGAAGGACGCCCAGTACTGGTACGACCAGCCCGGCGCGCCGAAGCCGAAGCTGGAGAACGAGAAGGAGAAAGGCCAGACCGTGGCCTATGACAGCCTGCTGCAGGCCTGGAAGGAAGGGAAGGTGCGGTAAGGCACCGCCGGTCGTAGGTTGGGTTCGCCGCAAGGCGAACCCAACATCCCGACGCCGGCACGATGTTGGGTTCGCTTCCGCGAACCCAACCTACGCTATATCCCCGGGTCGAATCCCGGCTTGGCGGGGGGCGGGACGGTGTCGCCCTTCAGGATCGCCGCCGCCACCTCGGCGCATTGCTTGCGGATGTCGGGCACCGCCGTGATCTCCCAGAAGGCGCCGCGGGTCGGCGGGCCGAGCGCGTAGAGCCGGGGCGAGGGCTGGCCGTCATGGCCGATCAGACGCCCCACGGCGTCGACATCGAGGCCGAGGCGCAGCCGGTCCGGCCGCGCCGCGCCGCCGGCGATCAGCGACCGCAGCAGCGGGTCGTCGGTGCGCGCCGGGTCGGTCTCCGGTCCGCTGGCCAGGACTAGGCGGCAGATCTCCCGGGTCTCGTCCGCCGCAGCGCCGCGCCGGCGCAGCGTCACCGCCAGCCCATCCCCGATCGTCGTGACCGTCCGCAGCCGCCCGGCCAGCACCTGCAGCTGGCCCGAGGCGATCATCGCCCCGACCCGGTCGGCGATGGCCGGGGCCACCCGGTGCCGGTGCACGTCCCACCAGGGCCGCAGATGGCGCAGGAAGCGTCCGGCCTCCACCTCGTCCCAGCCCCGCCACAGCGCCTGGGTGAAGGGCCGCAGCCCGTCGATCACCGCCCGCCAGTCGCCGCCCGCGGCCTCCGCCTCCCGGCAGAGGGCGCGGATCCGGCGCAGCACCGCCAGCGCCGGCCGGCCGACGAACTCGGCGGAGTCGAGCGCCGCCGGCTTGCTGGCGACGTCGCGATGCGGCCGGGGCAGGAGGCCGCGCCGTGACAGCGCCAGGATACGGCCGCGATGCTCCTGCGCCGCCAAGCCGGCGGCGATGTCGATCATGGTCAGGCCGGTGCCGAGGATCAGCACGGTCTCGTCCGGCAGGATCGAGGGCAGGCAGGCATCCTCCGGCCCGACCAGGATCCGTCCCGGCGCATCCGGCAGCGGCACGGGGGCCGAAGGCGGCGCGTTGCCGGTGCACAGCGCCGCGATGTCGGCCGGCTCGGTCCGGCCGGAGGCGAGGCGCACCGTCACCCCGGTCGGATCGCGGTCCAGCCCCACCGCGCCGTCCGCCAGCATGGTCAGGCCGCCGGGGAAGTCGCGGCCGGCGGCAGCCAGTGTCTCGCCGAGATAGTCGCCGTAGAACCGGCGCGGCAGGTAGGGCTCGTCGCCGGCGCCATGCGCCCGGGCCCAGCTCTGGAAATCCTCCGGCTGGTCCGGGAAGGCACTCATATTCGCGGTCCGCACATTCAGCAGATGCGCCGGATGCGGCGTGCCATAGGCCATGCCGCGGCCGGGCGGGCCGCCGCGCTCGATCAGCACGACCTTCGCCGCCCCGGCCGAGCGGCGCAGGAGCTGGACCGCGAGCAGGCAGCCGGTGAACCCGGCCCCGATGATGGCGATGCGCATGATCCTCCAGCCGCTGCTTCGTCGGGCGGCATGGTAGCCACCTCCATCCGCTCCGGCCAACCGCCGGATCGAAGCGAGGCGGGAATGCCGCCTCGCCGTTGCCGTCACCTCGCCCTATGCTGCGGGCGGGACGGAGACGGGACGACGGGGACGATGCGGTTCGTTGCGGTGCTGATATGCGCGGCTCTGGCAGGCTTGGCGGCCGGGTGCGTGCCGTCGCGCGACAAGATCGAGCTGCCCGATTCGGTGCCGGTGGACCGGGCGCTTTCGGCCGATATCCGCTATGTCTTCTTCCTGCCCGGCAAGGCCGGGCTGGCCCCGGACGGCACGGCCGCCATCGCCGCCGTGGTGGTCGAGGACGCCCGGCGCCGCGCCAAGGGGCCGGCGCCGCGCCTGATCGTCACCGGCCACGCCGATGCCGGCGGCGACTCGGCGGCGGCGCAGCGCCTGTCGCTGCGGCGGGCCAGGCTGGTGGCGGAGCGGCTGAAGGCAGCCGGGATCGCGGCGGGGCGGATCACGGTCGCCGGCGCCGGCGCGGCCGATCCGCTGCTGCCGGCGCCGCCGGGGCAGGCGGAACCGGCCAATGACCGGGTCGAAATCGGATTCGAATCCCCGACGGCGTCGCGATTGGACGCGACGCTGCAGCGTCCCATATAGTCTGATCGGGAGTCCCGGCGCGACGGCGCCCGCCAGCGGATCGACGAGATGTACACTGCGGAAACCCGGGCGATCGAGGTGTCGGTCGAACCGACCTATCTCGAGGACCAGTCCTCGCCCGACGAGAACCACTACGTCTGGGCCTATCATGTCCGCATCGCCAATCACGGGCGCGAGCGGGTGCAGCTGCGCAGCCGCTACTGGCGGATCACCGACGAGTACGGCCGGGTGCAGGAGGTGCGCGGCCCCGGCGTCGTCGGGGTCGAGCCGGTGATCGAGCCCGGCAAGGACTTCCGGTACACCAGCGGGGCGCCGATCGCCACGCCGTCCGGCATCATGGTCGGCACCTATCAGATGGAGACTCCGTCGGGTGAGCGTTTCGACGTGGCGATCCCGGCCTTTTCGCTGGACAGCCCGCATCGTACGATCCGGCTGAACTGACGTGACAGACCACTTTCCTAGATTCGCAGCCCCGGTCCGGGCCGCAGCGCCGAATCGCACCGCCAACGACAATCGCCCGGAGATGCCGGCATCATGACCCGCAACCCCTTCACCCCCGTGGCGGCCAACGCCGCAGCGCAGCAGCATGCGCGCGCGGTCGAGCAGCGCCCGAGCCGCTCCGAGGCCGAGGAAGCGGTGCGCGTGCTGCTGCGCTGGGCCGGCGAGGATGTCGCCCGCGAGGGCCTGCGCGACACGCCGAAGCGGGTGGTGAAGGCCTATGAGGAATTCTTCCGCGGCTACGACCAGGATCCTGTCGAGCTCCTGTCCCGCACCTTCGAGGAGGTCGAGGGCTACGACGAGATGGTGCTGCTGCGCGACATCGACTTCGAGTCGCATTGCGAGCACCACATGGTGCCGATCATCGGCAAGGCGCATGTCGCCTATCTGCCGGACCGCCGGGTGGTCGGCATCTCCAAGCTGGCGCGGGTGGTCGACGCCTATGCCAAGCGGCTGCAGATCCAGGAGCGGCTGACGGCGCAGATCGCCTCGGCGATCGACCAGGTGCTGAAGCCGCGCGGCGTGGCGGTGATGGTGTCGTCGCAGCACCATTGCATGACCACGCGCGGGGTGCACAAGCACGGCACCCAGATGGTGACCAGCTGCATGGTCGGCGCCTTCCGCGACGATCCGCAGCTGCGCCGCGAGTTCCAGATGATGATCGGGATGCCGGTGTAACCCACGCTGATCCGGGCAGATTTGACCCCCGCCGACCGCGGCCCATCCAATCATGACGGCCATGAAGGTGGACGCGGGGGCGCCCGACCGGCTATCTCAACCGGCATTATGCCAGCTTCCCATAGCGAAGAGACGGACGAACCTCCGTCTAGAAGCCGCCGATGATCGTCGAAATCGTCATCGTCGTGGCCCTCATCCTGCTCAACGCCTTTTTCGCGATGTCGGAACTGGCGCTGGTCTCCGCCCGCCGCGTCCGGCTCCAGGGCATGGCCGAACAGGGCCATCGCGGCGCCCGCGCCGCCCTCGCCCTGGCCGAGGACCCGAACCGCCTCCTGTCCACCGTGCAGGTCGGCATCACCCTGGTCGGCATCTTCGCCGGCGCCTTCGGCGGCGCCACCCTGTCGGTGCCGGTGCGCGAGTGGCTCGCGACCCTGCCGGTGGTCGGGCCCTGGGCCGACGGGCTGTCCTTCGCCCTGGTGGTGGTCGCCATCACCTATTTCTCGCTGATCGTCGGCGAGCTGGTGCCGAAGCGGATCGCGCTGAACCACGCCGAGGGCATCGCCGCCCGCGTCGCCCGCCCGATGCAGATGGTGGCCGCGGTCGGCGCCCCCATCGTCTGGCTGCTGCAGCGCTCGACCGAGCTGGTGCTGCGCCTGCTCGGCGTCTCCTCCGTCCCCGCCCAGACGGTGACGGAGGAGGAGGTGAAGTCGCTGATCGCCGAGGGCACCGAGGCCGGCGTCTTCGTCGAGGCCGAGCGCGAGATGATCGACGGCGTGCTGCGCCTGGCCGACCGGTCGGTGCGCTCGATCATGACGCCGCGGCACGAGATGGTCTGGGTCGACCTCGAGGACAGCCCGGACGAGATCCGCAGGACCATCGCCGAAAGCGGCTGCAGCCGGTTCCCGGTGGCGCGCGGCGAGCTCGACGAGCTCGAGGGCGTGATCCAGACCAAGGACCTGCTCGACCGCCTGCTGCAGGGCGGCCCGTTCGACGTGGCCGAGACCATGCGGCCGCCGCTGGTGGTGCCGGACGGCACGCCCGCCCTGAAGCTGCTGCAGACCTTCCGCAGCGCGCCGATCCACCTCGCCGTGGTGGTCGACGAATACGGCAGCGTCGAGGGGCTGGTGACGCCGAGCGACATCCTGTCGGCGATCGCCGGCGAGGTCGGCGACCTGACCATCGATTCCGCCGGCTACTCGATCGTGCGTCGCGACGACGGCAGCTGGCTGGTCGACGCGATGACGCCGATCGACGAGGTCGAGCGGCTGCTGCGCCTGCGCGGCCTGCGCTCGGAGGACGACGACTACCACACCCTTGCCGGCTTCGTGCTCTGGCACCTCGGCCACATGCCCAAGGTGGCGGAGAGCTTCGTCGAGAACGGCGTGCGCTACGAGGTCATCGACCTCGACGGCAACCGCATCGACAAGGTGCTGGTCAAGGTGGACCAGACGGAGCCGTAGGGAGCCTCAGAGTCACTTTCTGTCATTGCCGGGCTTGTCCCGGCAATCCAGAGAATGTCGACAGTCTCTGGATGCCCGGGTCAAGCCCGGGCATGACAAACAGGGACAAAGGTGGTCCTCTCTCTCTTGCCGCGGATGCAAGTCCGGCCAAGCACCAGCCGATGGAGCATGCGATGCAAGTGACCGTCTCCACCGCCAGGGCCAATCTATCCAAGCTCATCGACGCAGCATTGTCGGGCGAGGATGTGGTGATTGCCAGGCGAGGCAGGCCGGTGGCCAAGCTGATTCCGGTTCCGCACAGGAAGTTCCGCATCGGCTTCCTGTCCGACCAGCTCAGCGGCTCGGTGCCGAATTTCTTCGAACCGATGGGCGAGAATGACCTCTCAGCCTGGGAAGGCGGCAGGTAGCGGCGACATCGCCGTCCCTCAGATCGCCAGCTCCTGCTGGTGCGGCTGGGCGTGGCGGATGGCCTGCTCCAGGTCGACCGAGACCAGCTGGCTGACCCCGCGCTCGATCATGGTGACGCCGTAGAGACGGTTCACCCGCGCCATCGTCATGCGGTGGTGGGTGATGATCAGGAAGCGGGTGCGGCCGCCCTCCGCCAATTCGGTCAAGAGGGTGCACAGGCGGTCGACATTGGCGTCGTCGAGCGGCGCGTCGACCTCGTCCAGCACGCAGATCGGCGCCGGGTTGGTCAGGAACACGGCGAAGATCAGCGCTGATGCCGTCAGCGCCTGCTCGCCGCCCGACAGCAGCGACAGGTGCTGCAGCTTCTTGCCCGGCGGGCTGGCGAAGATCTCGAGGCCCGCCTCCAGCGGGTCCTCGGTATCGGTCAGCGCCAGCTGCGCCTTGCCGCCGCCGAACAGCCGGGTGAACAGCGCCCGGAAATGGCCGTCGACCACGTCGAAGCTGGCCACCAGCCGCTCCCGCGCCTCGCGGTTCAGCGAGGCGATGCCCTGGCGCAGCTTGGCGATGGCGGCGGTCAGGTCCTCCTTCTCCGCCGACAGCCGCGTGTGCTGGGATTCGATCTCGACGATCTCGACCTCGGCCCGCAGGTTGACCGGGCCCATGCCCTCGCGCTCGCGGTTCAGCCGGTCGAGCTTGCGGGCGGTGTCCTCCTGATCCGGCAGCGGTGCGTCCGGCGTCAGCCCGGCCAGGCCGGCCACCGCCTCGGGCGCGCAGTCCAGCCGCTCGGCGATGCGGGTGCGCAGCCCCTCGACCGCGGTCTGGGCCGCGATCACCGCCGCCTCGCCGCGCACCCGCGCCTCGCGCGATTCGGCCAGGGCGGCTTCGGCGGCGCGCAGGGCGCGGTCCGCGGCCTCCTGGCGCTGCTCGCCCACCGCCAGCGCGTCGGCGGCCATCCGGCGGCGGCGCTCGGCCTCGTCGATCCGGCCGATCAGCGTCTCGCGCCGGGCGGCGATCTCGGCCGGCCTCGCGTCCAGCTCCAGCAGCGTCGCCTGCGCTTCCTCCAGCCGCGCCTCCAGCTCGGCCAGCCGGTCGGCGCTGCCTCTCGCGCGGCTGTCCCAGCCCTGGACCTCGCTCTCGATCGCGCGCAGCCGGCCGCGCCGGCCGCCGGCCTCGCGCTGCAGCCGCTCCAGCGCGGATTGCCGGGCGCCCAGCCCGGACCGCGCCTCGGCCAGGGAAGAGCGGATCTCGCTCACGGCTCGGCGCTGGTCCTCGCCGTCGGGCAGCGCCGCGATCTCGGCCGCCACCTCCTCGCGCTCACGCGCCGCGTCGTCGCGGTCGGCGGCCAGGCGCTCGCCCTGGGCGGCCAGCGCGGCCAGCCGGCTGCGCCGCGCCGCCTCGGCCTGGGCCGCCTTGCTCTGCGCCTCGCGGGCCCGGCCAACCGCGGCGACGGCATCCTGCTGGCCGCGCCGTGCCGCCCGGTCGGCATCCTGGGCTGTCTGGGCGGCCTGGCGCGCCGCATCCGCCGTCCGCCGCGCGGTCTCGGCCGCCTCGGCCGCGGTCGAGAGCTGCGCCTCCAGCTGCTCCAGCCGGTTGCGCTGCTGCAGCCGCGCCGCAGCGGGGGAGGGGGCGCCCGGCCGGGCCACCAGCCCGTCCCAGCGCCAGCGGCCGCCGGCCCTGGTCACCAGCGCTTGGCCGGGCCTGAGGGTCGGCTGCAGCGCTTGGGCCGCCGCCGCATCCTCGACCACGCCGATATGGGCCAGCCGGCGCGTCAGGGCCGCCGGCGCGGTGACATGCGCGGCCAGCGGCACGGCGCCGGCCGGCAGCGGCACGGCGTCGTCATAGCCGGGCAGCTCGGCCCAGTGCAGCGGCGCCGAGCGGTCGGCCGGCACCGAGGCCTCGTCGCCGAGCGCGGCGCCCAGCGCCGCCTCCCAGCCGGGTTCGACCCGCAGCTGGTCCAGGATCGGCGCGCGGGCGGCGTCGCCGCCCTTGCCGCTGCCCAGGGCAGCACGCAGGCCGTCGGCCTCGGCCTTCAGCCGGGTGGCGGCGCCCTCCGCCGCCTGGGCGGCCTCGCGGGCGCCGGAGAAGGCCGAATCGGCGGCCTGGCGGCGGCTTTCCGCCGCCTCGACCGCCTCCTGCGCCGCCTCCAGCCGCGCCTCGGTCTCGGCCAGGGCCAGGGCGGCCGCCTCGGCGCCGTCGGCGCCGGCCAGCTCGGTCTCGACCTGGGCGATCTGGCGCAGCGCGTCCTCGTGCCGGCGGGCCAGGTCCAAGAGGCGGCCCTCCAGCTCGCGCTGGCGCTTGGCCAGGCTCTGGCGCCGGGCCTCGTCGCCGGCGGCGGCCTCGGTCAGCGCGGTCAGGCGGCCGTCCAACTCGTCGACGATCTCGCGCTGTGTGTCGATCGCCGCGCGGGCCTCGGCTTCGGCCTCGGCCTCGCCGGTGCTCTGGCGCTCGATCCGCTCGCGCTCCTCCTGCAGCTTGGCCAGGGCCTGGGCGGCATCGGCGCCCAGCGAGCGCTCGCGCACCAGGTCGCCCGTCACCTGCTCCAGCCGCCGGTTGGTGTCCAGGATCGACTGGCTCAGCCGGCCGGCCTCGGCCTCCAGCGTCTCGCGCTCGACCAGGAAGCGCTGCAATGCGGTTGCCGAATCCAGATCGGCCTTGCGCAAGGCGGGCAGGGCGGCGGCGGCCTCGGCCTGCTCGCTGGTGCCGCGGGTCGCCGCGATCATGCGCTCGCGCACCACCTGCTCGTTGGCGTCGTAGGCACGCCGGGCCTCGGCCAGGGCCGTCCCCGATGCGGTCCATTGCAGGTGCAGCAGCGTCGCCTCGACCTGGCGGATCTGCTCCGAGATCGTGCGGTAGCGCGCCGCCTGCCGCGCCTGCTTGCGCAGACCCCCGAGCTGGGCGTCGAGCTGCACCAGCACGTCGTCGAGGCGGACCAGGTTCTCATCGGCCGAGCGCAGCCGCAGCTCGGCCTCGTGCCGGCGGCTGTGCAGGCCGGTGATGCCGGCCGCCTCCTCCAGGATCTGCCGCCGCTCCGCCGGCCGGGCGGAGATCATCGCCGCGATCCGGCCCTGGCTGACCAAAGCGGGGGAGGCGGGGCCTGAGGCGTTGTCCTGGAACAGCAGCTGCACGTCGCGGGCGCGCACCGGCTTGCCGTTGACCCGGTATTCGGAGCCGGTGCCGCGCTCGATCCGGCGGACGATCTCGATGATGTCGGCGTGGTCCCAGCCGGGCGCGGTGCGGTCGCTGTTGTCCAGCGTGATCGTCACCTCGGCCAGGTTTCTCGCGGCCCGGCCGGTGGTGCCGCCGAAGATGACGTCGTCCATCTCCTGGCCGCGCATGCGCCGGGCGGAGTTCTCGCCCATCGCCCAGCGCAGCGCCTCGACCAGGTTGGACTTGCCGCAGCCGTTCGGCCCGACCACGCCGGTCAGGCCGGGCTCGATCGCCACGTCCGTCGGATCGACGAAGGATTTGAAGCCCGACAGGCGGAGCCGGGCGAAATGCACGGCGGCGCGCTCCAGGCGGTCAGTTGGTGGCGACGCCCTTCTCGGCGAGCTTCCGGTCGAAGATCGCCTTGAAGGAGTCGAAGCTGTTCTCGCCCTGCAGCGTCTCGCCCTCGACCACGAAAGTCGGGGTGGCGTTGACCTTGTAGTCGGCCTGCGCCTCCTGGCTCAGCTTGATGATCGCGTCGGCGACGCTGTTGTCGGCCAGGCAGGCGTCGAACTTGTCCTTCGGCAGCCCGGCCATGCCGCCGATCTGCGCCAGGGCCGCGATCGGGTCGCCGGCGGTGGCCCAGCTCTGCTGGGTCTGGAACAGCACCTTGGTGATGTTGAAGTACTGCTCGCGCGGGGCGCAGCGCGCCATCATCCCGGCCCGCAGGTCGAGGCCGTTCAGCGGGAACTGGCGGAACACGATCTTGACCTTGCCGGCGTCGACATAGGCCTTCTCGATCTGCGGCAGCACGTCGTTGCTGAAGGCGGCGCAGTGCGGGCAGGTGAAGGAGGCGAATTCCAGCATCGTCACCGGCGCGTCGGCCTTGCCGAGCACGTAATCGGTGTCGCTGATCTTCGGATCCCAGGCCTTTCCGGAGTCCTGGGCCGAGGCCGATCCGGCCATGAATGTCGCGGTGGCCAGGGCCAGGCCGGCGAGCAGGGTCTTCAGCATCGGGTGATCTCCATGGGATCCGGGCCTCGTCGCACCGATTTCAGCATCATCGCGCCCGACTTCATCGCGGTGGCGTCCGGGCATAGAGCGCCCGGCCGAAGGCCGCAAGTCGGGATTTCCACTCGGGGTCGTCCACCGCGTCCAGCGGCGCCTCCAGCATCGCCTCTTCCGCCGGGGTCAGGGAACGGCGGCGCGGTGTCGCGGGCCGGCGGGCCAGCGGCGCCTGCACCAGCTTGATCCGGGTGATCGCGGCATAGCCGAAATGGCCGTTGATCCGCTCGATCAGCCGGTCCTGGTCGTGCTGCAGCAGGAGGGCGTCCGCTGGGTCGACCCTGAAGGCCAGCGTGCCGCCGTCGCGCTTCCCGGCCGGGAAGCTCAGCTTCTCCGGCACCGCCCGGTCGGCCCAGTGCGGGCCTACCACCGACGGCCAGTCGGCGAACAGGCTGCCGATGGCGCTGCGCCCGCCGCCCAGCGCCTTGCGGGCGAGGGCGGGGACCAGGGCGGCCATGGGTCTCGGATGGCTCATCGGCGGGACGCGACTGCATGATCGAATTGCGGGACTCGGCCCCCTATAGTGGCGCAACGACCCCCCGAGCGGCAACGCGAGCCATGCCCGACACAGCCACGTCCGCCGAATTTGCCCCTGCCGACTTCGCCCCGGCGCTCCTGGCCTGGTACGACCGGCACCGCCGTGTCCTGCCCTGGCGCGCGCCGCCGGGCCAGCGGGCGGACCCGTACCGGGTCTGGCTCAGCGAGATCATGCTGCAGCAGACCACCGTGGCGGCGGTGAAGGACTATTTCCTCGACTTCACCCGGCGCTGGCCGACCGTGGCCGACCTGGCCGCGGCGCCGGTGGAGGAGGTCCTGGGCGCCTGGGCGGGGCTCGGCTACTACGCCCGGGCCCGGAACATGCATCGCTGCGCTGTCCTGGTGGTGGAACGCCATGGCGGAGTGTTCCCCTCGGACGAGGCGGAATTGCGGCAGCTGCCGGGGATCGGCGACTACACCGCGGCGGCGATCGCGGCGATCGCCTTCGACCGGCCGGCCGCGGTGATGGACGGCAACGTCGAACGGGTGATGGCCCGGATCTTCGCGGTGGAGACGCCGCTGCCGCCGGCGAAGCCGATCCTGAAGACCCACGCCGCCGCCCTGACCCCGCGGCGCCGGCCGGGCGACTACGCTCAAGCTGTGATGGATCTCGGCGCCACCATCTGCACGCCGCGCAGCCCGAAATGCATCCTGTGCCCCTGGTCCATCCCCTGCCGGGCCCGCAAGCGCGGCATCGCCGAGGACCTGCCGGCCAAGCTGGCCAAGGCGGCCAAGCCGACCCGCCGGGCCGTGGCCTTCTGGCTGACCGATGGGCGCGGCCATGTGCTGCTGCGCCGCCGGCCGCCCAAGGGGATGCTGGGCGGCATGATGGAATTCCCGTCCTCCGCCTGGCTCGAGCAGCCGATGCCGGAACTCGCCGCGGTGCTGGCCGAGGCGCCGGGCGGCACCGGCTGGCGCCTGCTGCCCGGGCTGGTGCGGCACGGCTTCACCCATTTCGATTTCGAGCTGACGGTGGCGGCCGGCCGCCTCGTGGGGCCGGTCGAGGGCGGAATCCTGATATCGCTGGACCAGTTGGGCGAGGCCGGGCTGCCGACCGCGATGTGGAAGATCGCCCGCCACGCCCTGCGGCATCTTGAATGACCGGCCCGGCCGCCTCAAATCAGCCTTAATCACCGCCCCCTATCCGACCTCGTCGGGACGGTGAGGTTGCGCAAGCAACGGTCCGGACGGTCGGCCGCAACTGGCGCGCGACTCTGTCGCGACCGGTTTCGTCTTGATCTCCCGGGCGGTGGTCTTCACCCTGCCGGCGCCGCGGCCATGACGGCCGGGCATATCGAAGGAACCGTGTCCATGTTCATCCAGACCGAGCAGACACCCAACCCGGCGAGCCTGAAGTTCCTGCCGGGCCGCGCGGTGATGGATGCGGGCACCGCCAACTTCCCGTCGCCGGACTCGGCGGCGCGGTCGCCTTTGGCGCAGCGCCTGTTCGAGATCGAGGGCGTCACCGGCGTGTTTCTCGGCACCGATTTCGTGACCGTGAGCAAGGCCGACACCCTCGACTGGTACGTGCTGAAGCCTTCGATCCTCGGCGTGATCATGGAGCATTTCACCGCAGGCCGGCCGGTCATCCTGGCCGAGACGGCGGCGGAGGGGCCCCAGTCGGCCGAGGAATCCGAGATCGAAGCCCAGATCCGGGAGCTGATCGACACCCGCGTCCGGCCCGCCGTGGCCCAGGATGGGGGCGACATCATCTTCCAGGGCTACGAGCACGGCGTGGTGTACCTGCACATGCAGGGTTCCTGCTCCGGCTGCCCCAGCTCGACCATGACGCTGAAGGCCGGCATCGAGAACATGCTGCGCCACTACATCCCCGAAGTGACGGAGGTGCGCGCCGTCGCCTGACGGCGGGCTGCGCTCCCCCCCGGCGGCGCCCCTGAGACGAGGGGCGCCTGCGGATCCGGTCGTGCCGATAGGCGGGGCGCCCGGGGTCGCTGGCCCGGGCGCAACCAAGAACGAGGTCCATGCAGTTTCGTGTGTTTCGACCGGCCGCCGCCTTGGCCGGCCTATTGCTGATCGTGCCCCTCGCCGCCCTGGCCCAGCCGGCGGCCCCCACCGATCAAACCGAGCTGCAGGTGGCGGATCTGCCGCCGCAGCAGGAACAGGTTCTGCCGATGTCGGCGGTGCCGCCGATCGACAAGACCTCGGACCTCGTCCTCAAGGTCGACAGCGCAGGCAAGCTCAGCGAGATCTTCGACAGCGCCGACTACGCCCTGGCCGATGTGCGGGACGGCGAGGGCGAGGTGCCGCGCCTGCTGGTCGAGGCGATGCCGGGCGATCTGCGCCGGCTCGGCTCGACCGATCTGCGCAAGGACGTGTTCTTCAACGCCCTGCTGCCGCTGGTGCTGCGGGTGAACGAGGATATCCGCCACGATCGCGACCGGCTGCTGGCCCTGCAGGGGCTGCAGCATCTCGGCCTGGCGCCTTCCGCGGACTCGCGGGCCTGGCTGGCCGAGCTGAGCGAGCGCTACGACGTCGCCGACGGCGACATCGACGCGCTGCTGCTGCGGGTCGACGTGGTGCCGCCGTCCCTGGCCCTGGCCCAGGCCGCGGTCGAATCGGGCTGGGGCACGTCCTACAGCGCCCAGCGCCGCAACGCCCTGTTCGGCCAGACTGCGGGGTCGGCGGTGCGCTACGCCGCCTTCGACCGGCTGATCGACGGCGTCGCCTCCTACGCCCGCAACCTCAACACCCATCCGGCCTATGCCGCCTTCCGCGCCCGCCGCGCGGCGCTGCGAGCTGCGCGGCAGGAGCTTGACGGCTATGACCTGGCGTCGACCCTCCTGCGCTATTCGACGCGCGGGACGGCCTATATCCGCGATGTCCGGGCCATGATCCGTGGGAACGATCTCGTCGAGCTCGATTCCGCGCGGCTTGCCGCGGATCGCGCGATGGGCTTACCTGCCGCCAGCTGAGACTTTCTGCGGCAGACGGCCATGGCGCTCGACAAGATCGCGCTCGACACGCTGTTCCGGGAGGCACGCAACCGCTGCGCCTTCCTCGACGAGGCGATCCCGGAGGCGACTCTCCGCGCGGTCTATGATCTGATGAAGCGGGGGCCGACCAGCGCCAATTCCTGTCCGGCGCGGATCGTCTTCGTCACCTCCGAGCCGGGCAAGGCGGCGCTGCGGCCATCGGTCGATCCGGAGGTGCTGGGCGCGACGCTGCAGGCCCCGGTGACCGCGATCGTGGCCTATGATTCGGCCTTCCACGAGCACCTGCCGAAGCTGCTGCCGGACGAGCCGGAGATGGCGATCCGCTTCGCCGCCCGGCCCGATCTGGCGCAGGAGACGGCGCATCGCGACGCGGCGATGCAGGCGGCCTATCTCATCATGGCGGCGCGCGGCCTCGGCCTCGGCTGCTGGCTGGTGGGCGAGTTCGACCGTGGCAAGGTCGATGCCGCCTTCCTCTCCGGCACCCGCTGGCGCTCCAGCCTGCTGGTCGATATCGGCTATGTCGACCGCAGCAAGGAATTCCCGCGCCGCCCGCGCCTGGCCTTCGAGGAAGCCTGCCGGATCGTGTGATCGTCAGGGCGGCCACCGACGGGCGCCGTGGATGACGCGCAGGATCGTCACTTGGCCGTCGTCGACGCGATAGATCCCGATGAATGGCGTGCCTGCCAGGACCATTTCCCGCGTGCCTGGAAGTCTGCCGCGGCGCCAGCCTTCGGGGTGGCTGGTGAGGATCTCGAGCCGATGCTCGATCTCATCCCGCACCTGCACTGCTGCCAGCACGTCATCGCGCGCAATGTACTCGGTGATCTCGTCGAGATCGGCTTCGGCATCAAGCGACCACTGCAAGTGCGGCGGCACGGCGGATCACTGATCGCGCGTGAGGCGGGCCAGCAATTCGGCGCGGCGTTTTTGCCAGCGGGCGGTGTGCTCCTCGTGCGAGATCATCTTGACCGTGCCCGCGGCGATGCCATCCAGGGTCTTCTGTACTTGCGCGCGGAACCAGCGGTCATGCTCAGCCGCCTCATGGGCTTGGCGCTGCCGCTCCGCCGTGTCGGGGCGGCTGCGGTCGACCGCGCCAGGATCATGCGCCGTCGCGTCGACATCGAAACGAGCCATGCCGAGCGTCTCTCGGACATAGGCGGCGGCGGTGTTCAGGTTGCGCCACAGACGGGGTCGCCGCGACCGCTGCGCCGCGATCACGCGCTCCGTGCTGCCGTAGCGGATGCGGACGGCCCAGCCGCCCGGTCGCCCGAGGATGGTCGCGGCCTGGATAGCCTGGCCCTCGGCGAGGCGTTCCGCCGTCTTTCCATCGACGATGTCCGGAAGTGCCGCGGCGCTTCCCATGGCTGCTCTGCTCAAGATTAGAAGTCGGACGCCGAAGTATCTAATAATCCGGCAAAGCCGTCCAGCCTCCGCCGTTCGAAGTGGTGAATCATAGCCTTCGGACGGTAGATGGTGCGCTGGGCGGGTTCGCCGGGAGTTTGCGAGCACCATGATGGATCCGAGGACAGCAGCGAGAGATAGGCCGGCCGCACGGGTATGCGGCATAGGAACCCGCCGCATGATCGTGCTCGGCCTCGATGCGGCCGGCGCCGGTTGCGGCGTGGCGGTGCGGCGTGACGGGCGGGTGGTCGCGGCACGGACCGAGGCGATGGTCCAGGGCCATGCGGCCCGGCTGATGCCGCTGGTGCTGGAGGTGCTGGCCGAGGCCGGCATCGTGCCCGGGGAGATCGACCTGTTCGGCGTCACCACCGGCCCCGGCTCCTTCACCGGGCTCCGGGTCGGGCTCGCCGCGGTCGGCGGTCTGGCGCTCGGCGCCGGCCGCAGGATCGTCGGCATCCCCAGCTTCGACGCGGTGCTGGCCGATCTCGGACCGGTCGCCGCGGGCACGATCCTGGTGGCGCTGGACGGGCGGCGGGCCGAGCCCTTCGCCCGGTTGTTCGACGCCGCCGGCACCCCGCTGGGCGAGCCGCTGTGCCTGCCTGCCGCCGAACTGGTGGCGCGGGTCCCGCCCGGCCCCCTGACCGTTGCCGGCGACGGTGCCGGTCTGGTGCTGCCGGCCCTGGCCGGCCGGCCGGATATCCGCCAGGCCGGTCCCGCCGCGATCGACCCGGCCACCGTGGCCCGTCTGGCCGAGGAGCGGGCGGACCAGGCGCGCGAGGGCCCGCCGCCGCCACTCTATGTCCGGCCACCCGACGCGGTACCGCTGGCCCAGCGGGCGCCTAAGCCGTGACCGTTTTGCGCATCGTCCCGGCGGGCCCGGCCGAGGCCGCGGTGCTGTCGGCCCTGTACGAATCCGCCTTCGGCGAGGCCTGGGCGCCGGAGCAGCTGGCGCAGCTTCTGGCCGGCCCCGGCGCGTTGGCGCTGATCGCGCTGGACGAGGCGGGAGAGCCGGCCGGCTACGCCCTGGGCCGGGTCGCGGCGGACGAGGCGGAGCTGCTGTCGATCGCCCTTTTGCCCGACAAGCGCCGCCGGGGCGGCGGGCACCTGCTGCTCGACGCGCTGATCGAACGCTGCACGGCGGCCGGTGCCGCGACGCTGTTCCTCGAGGTGGCGACGGACAATGCGGCGGCACTGGCGCTCTACCGCGGCACCGGCTTCTGCGAGGCCGGCATCCGCAAGGGCTACTACAAGGTCGGTCCCGCCGCGGTCGACGCCATCGTCATGAAGCGGGCGCTGGGCGCGGCGGGGTGACCGTCGGTGACCGTCGGCTACTGCCGCACCGGTCGTTCCACCGTGCCCAGCGCCTCGGCCAGGGAGCGGGTGGCGCTGCCGCGGGGGCGCGGCTGCTGCTGGCTCTCATGCGGCGCCCAGCCGGCCAGGAACAGCACCTCGAAGCTGGCGGGGATGCGCCCGTCCGGCTCGCCGAATCGCTCGGCGTAGCGGGCGGCGACGGTCGGCCAGAAGGCACGCGGCGGCGGTGCCGGGTTGCGGTTCAGCCCGGCATTGGTCTCGCCCATGCCGCGCAGATCGGCGAACAGGCGGAAGGCGTTGTCGTAGGTCACCGTCACCGTCTCGGCATCCGCCACCGGCAAGGCGAAGCCGGCGCGCTGCAGCAGGCCGGCGGCGTCGCGCAGGTCGGCGAAGGGGGACAGGCGCGGGCTGGCGCCGCCCATCAGCTCGGTCTCCGCCTCGACCAGGACGGCGCGCAGTTCGGCCAGCGTGCCGGCGCCCAGCATCGCCGCCAGGAACAGCCCGTCCGGCCGCAGTGCCCGGCGGATCTGCAGCAGGGCGCCGGGCAGGTCGTTGACCCAGTGCAGCGACAGGTTGCTCAGCACCAGGTCCAGCGAGCCTTCGCCGAAGGGCAGCAGCTCCTCGTCGCAGGCCAGGGTCGGCCGGCCGTTCTCCGCGGCACGCCGGGCGAGAGCCGGGGACAGGTCGGCCTGGACCAGCGCGTCGACCCGGCCGCCGCCGGCCAGCGCCCGGGCCAGGGCGCCGTCATGGCAGCCGAGGTCGAGCGCCACCGGGAAGCGGCGGCTGACGTCGAGCAGCCGGTCGGCCAGCAGCGCCGCCACGTGCTCGAACAGGAAGGCGTGCCCGGCCAGGCCGGGCGCCGCGCGGTCGCGCCGCCGGCGCACCAGCGCCCGGTCGAACACCATCATGCTGTCGGACTGCATCATGGCGCGCACTATAGGGGTTGCGGAGGACCGCCGCACCGCCCTTGGTGGCGCGCAGGACGACAGCGAAGGACGGGATCATGACCGCAGCGGACCGGCCGGTGGCGCTGGTGACGGGATCGACCTCCGGGATCGGCGCCGCAGTGGCGCGGCGGCTGGCTGCCGAAGGCTGGGCCGTGGCGCTGCATTCGCGCGCCTCGATCGAGGCCGGCGAGGCGCTGGCGGCGGAGCTGGGCGGCGGCGCTGGCTACACCGCCGCCGACCTGGCGACCGATGACGGACCGCCGGCCCTGCTGCAGGCGGTGCTGGCGCGGCACGGCCGGATCGACGCGCTGGTCAACAGCGCCGGCATCACCGCCATGGTGCCGCATGCCGACCTGAAGGCGGCGACGCCCGACCTCTGGCGCCGGCTGCACCAGGTCAACGTCATCGCCCCCTGGCTGCTGGTGGCGGAGGCCGAGGCGGCGCTGCGGCAGTCGGCATCGGTGCGGGGCCGGCCGGCGGCGGTGGTCAATATCGGGTCCCATGCCGGGGCCCGGCCGCGCGGCGCCTCGGTGCCCTATGCCGCCACCAAGGCGGCGCTGCACCACGTCACCCGCCTGCTGGCCAAGGCGCTGGCGCCGGCGATCCGGGTGAATGCCGTCGCCCCCGGCCTTGTCGACACGCCGATGACCGCCGGCTGGGCCGAGGCGCAGCAGCTCTGGGCCACCGCGGCGCCGATGCGTCGCCCGGCGCAGCCGGCGGATGTGGCGGAGGTCGTGCTTGGACTGATCCGCTCGGACTACGTGACCGGCGAGATCGTGATGCTGGACGGCGGCCTCAACCTGACCTGACGGCGCGGCGACCCCCCAGACGGGGGATTGGGAACCGGCCGTCGTCGTGGAATACTCCCTTATGCAAATTTTGCGAAATTTGCCGGGGAAGAGGATGCGGCGGACCGCGGCGTGGGCCTTGCTTCTGGGCGGTACGGTCGGCGCCGGCCTGCTGTTCGGGGCGGCCACGGTCCGGTCGGATTCGCCGCCGCCCGCCGGCGCGGCCTCCGCCGTTGCGGGCCAGGCTGCGCACGGCCGTCCGGCCGAACCCGCGGTCCGCGCCAAGCAGTTCATGGTGGCGGCCACCAATCCGCTGGCGGCCTGGGCCGGCTACGACGTGCTGGCGGAGAACGGCACCGCGGTCGACGCCATGATCGCGGTGCAGCTGGTGCTCAACCTGGTCGAGCCGCAGTCGAGCGGCATCGGCGGCGGGGCGCTGCTGCTGCACTATGACGGGCGGTCGGGCCGGCTGACCTCTCTCGATGGGCTCGAGACGGCGCCGCGGGCCGCCGACGGCAGCATGTTCCTCGGCCCGGCCGGCCGGCCGATCCCGCTGGACGCCGCGGCCGTCGGCGGCCGCTCGGTCGGCACGCCCGGCACCCTGAAGCTGCTGCTCGAGGCGCATCGGCGCTGGGGCCGGCTGCCGCTCGACCGGCTGTTCCGGCCGGCCATCGACCTGGCCCAGAAGGGCTTCGCCGTGTCGCCGCGGCTGGCCGGCATCCTGACCGGCGACACGGCGGAGCGGCTGCAGCGGGACCCGCGGGCACGCGACTATTTCTTTCCCGGCGGCCGGCCGCTGCAGGCCGGCGAGACCCTGCGCAACCCGGCCTTCGCCGAGACCCTGCGCTTCATCCTGGGCAGCGGCGAGAAGGCCTTCTATCTGGGCCCGATCGGTGCCGACATCGTCGGCGCGGTGCAGGGCGCGGCCGGCAATCCCGGCCGGCTGGCGCCGATCGACCTGGAGATCTACCGGGTGGTCGAGCGCCAGCCGGTCTGTGTCCCGTACCGCGACTGGCGGGTCTGCGGCATGGGGCCGCCGAGCTCCGGCGGCGTCGGGGTCGGCCAGATCCTCGGCCTGCTCGAGCATTTCGACATGCCGGCGATGGGCCCCGACGCGGCCGATGCCTGGCACCTGTTCGCCGAGGCCGGCAAGCTGGCCACTGCCGATCGCGACCGCTACCTCGCCGATGCCGACTTCGTCCTGGTCCCGGCATCGGGGCTGGTCGACAACGCCTACCTGACCACGCGGGCGCAGACGATCTCGGTCGGCCGGGCCGCGCCCGTGCCGGCGCCGCCGGGCAATCCGTCGCGACGCATCGGGCAGGAGTGGAGCTCCGACACCTCGGCCGAACCGTCCGACACCAGCCATGTCTCGATCGTCGACGCCGATGGCAGCGCCGTGTCGCTGACCACGACGATCGAAGGCGCCTTCGGCTCGCATCTGATGGTGCGCGGCTTCATGCTCAACAACGAGCTGACCGACTTCTCCTTCCTGCCCCATGCCGCCGGCCGGCCGGTGGCGAACCGGGTCGAGCCCGGCAAGCGGCCGCGCAGCTCAATGGCGCCGACCATCGTGCTGGACCGGGACGGCAAGCCGGTGCTGGTGATCGGTTCGCCCGGCGGTGCCCGTATCATCCCCTATGTCGCCCAGACTATCATCGGCGTGCTGGACTGGGGGCTGAACGTGCAGCAGGCGATCGATCTGGGCCATGTCGTCAACCGCAACGGCCGGACCGAGCTCGAGGCCGAGACGGCGGTCGCGGGGTTGAGGGACGCCCTGGCGGCGCGCGGCCACGACGTGGTGGTGATGGAGCAGGCCAGCGCGCTGCAGGGCATCCAGATCGGCCCGGACGGGCTGGTCGGCGGCAGCGACCCGCGACGCGAAGGCGTCGCCGTCGGCCGATAGGCGGCTGCGATGCGCGCGGCCCTCGCCCCCTGGTTCGGCCGCGCCGGCACCGCTCTGCTCGACGCCGTGCTGCCGCTGCGCTGCCTGTCCTGCGGCGCAGAGATCATGGCGCCGGGGGCGCTGTGCGCCGCCTGCTGGGCCGGGCTCGCCTTCCTGGGCCCGCCGCAATGCCGCCGCTGCGGCCTGCCCTTCGACCATGCGGCTGCGGCAGGGGCGGGCGACGACCCGGTCTGCGGCAACTGCCTGGCTTTCCCGCCGCTGTGGGACCGGGCCCGTGCCGCCTTCCTCTACGACGATCTCAGCCGCAAGCTGATCCTGGCCTTCAAGCATGGCGACCAGACCCATGCGGCGCCGGCCTTCGGCCGCCTGCTGCAGCGGGCGGCGGCGCCCTTCCTGGCCGAGGCCGACGTGATCGCGCCGGTGCCGCTGCACCGCTGGCGCCTGCTGCGCCGGCGCTACAACCAGGCGGCGCTGCTCGCGCTCGCTCTCGGCCGCGAATCCGGCCGCCCGGTGGCGCCGGACCTGCTGGTCCGCCGCCGGCCGACGCCCAGCCAGGGCGGCCAGGACCGCAAGGCGCGGCGCCGCAACGTCGCCGGCGCCTTCGCCGTGCGGCCCGGCCGCGAGGCGCTGGTCGAAGGCCGGCGCGTGCTGCTGGTCGACGACGTGCTGACCACCGGCGCCACCATCGACGAATGCGCCCGGGCGCTGCGGCGCAAGGGGGCGGCCGGGGTCGACGTCGTCACCCTGGCCCGGGTGCCGCCGCCGGGAAGCTGAGGCGCCGCGGGTCCCGCTCAGGACATGGGCGCCATTCCATGGGCGCAGACCCCTGGCATCGGCCGCGGAATGACCTCATATTCGAAAAACTCGTCGGAGGATCCGCATGCCATCGGTCACCGTCTACTCCAGCCCGTTCTGCCCCTACTGCTACATGGCCAAGAAGCTCCTGACCCAGAAGGGCGTCAGCTTCGAGGAGATCGATGTGGTGGCCGAGCCGTCGCGGCGGGAGGAGATGCGGCAGCGCGCCAACGGCCGCCACACCGTGCCGCAGATCTTCATCGGCGCCACCCATGTCGGCGGCAATGACGACCTCCAGGCACTGGAGCGCGCCGGCAGGCTCGATCCGCTCCTGGCCGAATCCGCGCCGGCCTGATCTCTCATTCCGCTGTCTGAGGGCGATGGCATGACCCGCTTCACCGCCGCCTGCGTCCAGCTCAATGTCGGCACCGAGATCGAGCCGAATCTGCGGGACGCGGGGGTGCTGATCCGGCGGGCCCGCGACGCCGGGGCGACACTGATCGCCACGCCGGAGAACACCGGCTTCATCGTCCAGGGCCGCGAAGCCGTCCTCGAGCGCGCCTTGCCGGAGGAGCGGCATCCGGGCCTTCCCTTCTTCGCCGACCTGGCGCGCGAGACCGGGGCGACCCTGCTGATCGGCTCGCTCTCCATCGGCCTGCCCGACGGCAAGGCCGCCAACCGCTCCTACCTGTTCGCGCCGTCGGGCGGGATCCTGGCGCGCTACGACAAGATCCACATGTTCGACGTCGACCTGGCCGGCGGCGAGCGCTACCGCGAGAGCGCGACCTTCGGTCCGGGCGACCAGGCGGTGGTGGCGCCGCTGCCCACGGGCGGCGTGCTGGGCCTGACCGTCTGCTACGACCTGCGCTTCGCCTATCTGTATCGCGCCCTGGCACAGGCCGGCGCCGACATCCTCAGCGTGCCGGCCGCCTTCACCCGCAAGACCGGGCAGGCGCATTGGCACGTGCTGCAGCGCGCCCGGGCGATCGAGACCGGCAGCTTCGTCATCGCCCCCGCCCAGACCGGCACCCATGACAGGGGCCGCCAGACCTACGGCCATTCGCTGATCGTGGCGCCCTGGGGCGAGGTCCTGGCCGATGCCGGCGAGGAGGTCGGCTTCGTCACCGCCGAGATCGACCTGGCGCGGGTGGAGGAGGCGCGCAACGCCGTGCCGGCGCTGCGCCACGACCGCCGCGTCACGCCGCCCGGCCCGCCGTTGCGCGCGGCCGGGGAATAGCCGGCGGAGAATGGCGCTCGAGCGCTACGTGGTGCTCAAGGGGCGCCCGACCGACCGCCGCCTCGCCGCCGAGGGGTCGACCCATTATCACATCCGCGTCGATGACGGCGGCCGCGACCACCGGGTGGCGGTCAACGTCCAGGGTTCGTCCTGGCCGTCGGCGGTGGAATATGTGCTCGACGCCGATTTTGAGCACCCGGTGACCGCGCGCCTGGCGGCGCTGGCGCCCGGCCTCACCGCGATCCCGCGGGGGCAGGGGCTGGACTATGTCCGCGACGGGCTTTTCGACCGGTCGCACATGCGGCCGCTGCCGGCCACGCGCCCCGGGCCGGACAACGACCTGAACGAGAAGATCGACCGCATCGTCGGCCACGCGATCACGGAGCCGGCCGCGATGCTCTACGCCTTCGGCGAGCCCTTCGGGCCGGACCCGGTGGCCGATCACGGCTTCGGCTTCATGCCGTCGCGCGGCATGCACAACATCCACATGAACCAGGGCAGCCCGGAGGAGCGCTTTCGCGGCGACAACGGGACAGGCCAGGACGGCGCCCTGCTGATCGCCTTCCCGCAAGGCCGCTGGGCGGCGCTGTTCCTGAAGTTCCAGTCCCAGGCCTGGCGGACCGACGACGCCACCGGCCACCCTCGCCAGCCGGTGCAGGCCCGGCGGAGGCGGATGCAGGTCTGACCTCCGGTCAGTTGCTCGCCAGCTGCAGGCTGAAGGGCTGGATGCCCATCTGCAGCAGCGCGTCGTTCAGCGCCTTGACGCTCTCCCCGATGGGGTGCTGGTCCCACTGCTCGTAATGCAGCTTGATCAGCGTCGCCACCCGGTCGGCGTCCTTCGGCGACAGCGCGTTCAGCCAGCCGACCATCTCCTTCTGCGACAGGCCGAGATGCTTGAACGCCTTGGTCAGGAACGGGCCGCCCGTCGGCGGGTCGTTGTCGAAGGAGGTGGCGTGCTTGGCCAGCTGCTCCGCCACCTCCGGCTTCACCCCCATGGCCTGCAGCCAGTCGCGGTCGGCGCCGTCATTCTCGTGCGAATGCTCATAGGCGCTGACCGTGGTGTTGATGCCGGAGGCGACCAGCATCAGCACGGCGCCTATGCCGGTCCAGGCGGTGGCGCTGAGGCCGAACAGCGTGCCGGCGCCGACCCCGGTCAGCACCCCGGCCTCCAGCGCCCCCGGCCCCATCAGGAAGGCGAGGTCTCCGGCCGCGCTGAGCGTGTAGGCGACGCCGCGGACCTTGTCGGTGGTCTTGTCCGAGTTGAAGAAGTTGACGGCATTGGCCGAGTCGATGCCGAGATAGGCGATGTCGGCGATGTCGCGCAGCGCCGGGCTGAACACGTATGTCTTGAGCCCGTCCTTGATTCCCTGCTTCAGCGTCAGCCCGTCGACCTGCTGCGCCAGCCGGTCATAGCTCTGGCTGATCAGGGTGTTGCCGCCGCCCGGCGTGAACCGGCCCTTGAGCCAGCCGTCGCCCATCGCCGCATTGCCGGCCTGGGACAGCGACATCAGCCCGTGCACCACGGCGTAGGAGCCGTCCTGCAACAGGCTGCCGCTCTGGGCGAAGGAGGTGGCGGCGAAGGCCGCGTTCTGCCCGAACAGCACCGAGCTGACGCCGGACGAGACCCGCGACAGCGCCCGCGCGTTGAAATGCTCGCCGTTCGGGCCGCGGTAGCTGCCGTCGGGCTGCACCGTGAACTCCTTGCCCAGCACCAGCCCCTTCAGCGCCTGCTTGGCCGGGTCGCCGGCGATCTTCGTGTCGTCCAGCTTGATCGTCGCGAACAGCTTGGCCGACTGGTAGACGACGTTGCGGGCGGAGCGCTGGAACCACAGCGTGTTGGTCGGCGTGGTGGCGCCGTCGCTGCCGGTCAGGTCGGCGGCCGGGGTGGCATCGATCGCCGCCTGGACGCTGTTCTGCTTCAGACGGCTGAAATCCGGGCCGTCCTTGCCGGTGTTGCCCGGCCTGTCGAAGCCCGGCGTGCCGCCCAGCACGTCCTTGTAACCGGCGATGGTGGCCCGGATGCCTTCGGCCGTCTCCGCCTTGTCCTGCAGCTTCTGGCCGTCCTGGTTGATCCGGGCGACGTCGTCCTTGTGCTTCGGGTCGGCCAGGATCGTCTGCACGGTCTGGTCCAGCTCGGCCCCGGTGCTGTTGCCGCCCCAGTCGCGGATCGGCACTGCCAGGAACTGGGCGTGGTCCATCGCCGTGCTCTTCAGCGAATCGACCGAGTCGTTGAACTCGGTGACACCTTCCGTCGCGGTGTACAGCGCCCCGACCGACAGCTCCGGATCGCTGGTCCGGGTCGCGGCGGCCACCGACAGCGACAGGGCGATGTCGCCGTTGCCGACCGCCCCCAGCATCGCCTGGTTGTAGCCGAAGGGGGTCTGGAACATGTTCTCCTGCAGGCCGCGCCGGACCGGCTGCTTCGCCTCCGCCGCGATATAGCCGGCAATGCGGTCGACCGCGGCGCGGCCCTCGCCCGCCTTGCCGCCGTCGGCATAGGTGGCGTTCTGGCAGGCGGCGGCCAGCCCTTCCATTACCGCGGCGGCGCGCTTGGTCTCGGGGTTGCCGGGATTCGCGGTCATCCCCTGCCGGTAGCCGGCCACGTCGTGCACCACCGACTTGACGGTCGACTGCAGCCGGTCGTCGTTCATGATCGCGACCACCTGCGCCGGCGTCATCGTCTGCCGGTCGGTGACCTCGCGCAGTTTCTTGGTCGCGGCCTCGGCGCCGCCCTTCTGGTAGGCGTCGACGACGGCCTGGACCGGCCGGCCGACCAGCACCTCATGCTGCGCGTCCAGGGTGCCCTGCCTGATCGCGTCGGCCAGGCGTGGATCGTCCCTGGTGTAGGTCATAGTGACGCCGGCGCGGCCGGAGATCGAGCCCAGCGCCGTGCTGCCGATCTGACCGTCGGCCGCGGCGGTCAGCTGCGCCGATGCCTCCTTGCGCAGGGCGTTGTAGGTCGGGTCCTCGCCTCTCTTGGCCGCCTCGGCATCGTAGGGCGCGTCGGTCCTGGCCGCCTGCAGCAGCTTGCCGAGCTGGTCCTCGGTCCGGCCCTGGCCGATCAGCTGGCGCGAATACAGGTTCTCGGCGGAGGCGACGGCGTCCTGGAACACCCTGTCGTTCGGCGCGCGGGCGGCGATCGGCGCCGTCAGCGCCTTGACGTCCGGCACCGCCTGTTCGGTGCCGGCATATTGCAGCTCCTGCACGATGGTGGCGGCCAGGTTGCCCTTCAGCTCCGCCGCCTTCTCCGGCGCCAGCACCACGATCGAGGCGGCGGCCAGCTGCCGGCGCTCCTGCTCCAGGAAGCCCAGCCGGGTCGGGTCGAGCACCGTGACGGCATCGCCGTCCTTGCCGGGCTGCAGGTGGTGCGAGGCGGAGGGCGGATTGGCCGGGCGGTTGCCGAACGCCTGCAGGTCGAGGGACGGGGTCGCGGCCAGGTTCGCCTTCAGCAGCGAGTCGTCGTTATCCCTGCTCAGGTCGACGCCGGCGCGGCGGTAGATGTCGTAGGGATTGTCGCCGGGGTGCAGCGGGTAGTAGACGCCGATTCCGACCGCCGGCTCGTCGGCGCCGAACACATTCGCGGCGGCGTCCTCGGACGCAGGACCGACGGCTGGCGTCGCCGGATCATTCGGCGCCTGCTTCGCCTGCTGGACGGACAGGTTGAAGGCCTGCGGGGCGGTCTGCCCGCCGGCCGGGGTCAGCGGGCGTTGGGAACGTGCCCACAGGGTCTCGATCCGGACCACCATCGTCACCATCTCTCCGCATCGGTTCAGGGCACGCGGTGCCGGGCCCAGAACCGGAAGCCGATGGGCGGGGCGGCCGTCACAAAACTGCAATACTTCAGTTAGTCCAGATTCCCGGTCCGGGATCATTGGATTTGATGAAATTTCGACTTGTCGAATCCATCGGGTGTCTGGCGATCCGGCCGCGCGACAGGTTGCCCGAGGCCCGCGGCTGCCGTATGGTGCGGTCGCCGACCGATCCAGGAGAGCGAGATGACGACCTTCATGTCCGAGACGAAAGGAGTTCCCGCCCATCGCAAGGACATGAAGCTTCATGTTGTCCCGAATCCGGAGGTCGCCGGCGCATCGAGACGCCGCTTCTAGCGGCCTCGCTCTCCGACCGCGCGGCCCGGCCGACGCCGCAACCGCGGTCGACCCTTCCCTCTTCCAGACCCCCTCCCCGTTGGCCCGACGGGCCGGCCGAGACGTGCCGCGCGCGGTGGCCCGGGCGCGGCTGCGCAAATTCCTGTCCGCCTACCGGCCGCACCTCCCGCTGCTGGCGGCCGACCTGTTCTGCGCCGTCGTCGTCTCCGCCACGGCGCTGATCCTGCCGCTCGGCGCCAACATCGTCACCAGGCGGCTCACCGGCCTGGACGACGCCTCCGGGGCGCTGGGCGAGGTCTATGCCCTGGGCGCGGCGATGCTCGCCGTGGTCCTGCTCCAGGCGCTCAGCAACCTGTTCGTCGACTACCAGGGCCATGTCATGGGCGCGAAGATGGAAAGCGCCCTGCGCCGCGAGCTGTTCGAGCACCTGCAGAAGCTGTCCTTCGGCTTCTACGACCGCCAGCGCACCGGCCAGCTGATGAGCCGGATCACCAACGACCTGTTCTCCCTGGGCGAGCTCTACCACCACGGGCCGGAGGACCTGGCGATCGCCGCGCTGAAATTCGCCGGGGCGATCGCCATCCTGGCCTGGCTCGACCTGCCGCTGGCCCTGATGATCCTGGCGGTCCTGCCCTTCACGGTCGTCTACGCGCTGCACTTCAACCGCCGGATGAACCGGGCGCTCCTGCTCAGCCGCGAGCGGATCGCCGCGGTCAACGAGCGGGTGGAGGATTCGCTCGCCGGCATCCGCGTGGTGCAGTCCTTCGCCAACGAGCATGTCGAGAACCGCCGCTTCGAGGCGCAGAACGCCGCCTTCCTGGACAGCCGCCGCGCCGGCTATCGCAGCGAGGCCTTCTTCTCGCTGGGGACCGAAACCTTCCCGCAATTGATCACGGTGATCATCATCGTCGCCGGCGCGGTCCGGGTCGCCGAGGGGCAGCTCGCCGTCGCCGACATGCTGACCTTCCTGCTCTGCGTCGCGGCGCTGGTCGACCCGGTGAAGCGGCTGGCGAACTTCGCCCGGCTCTGGCAGGAGGGCTATACCGGCTTCACCCGGATGATGGAGATCCTGGAGGTCGAGCCGGACATCCGGGACCGGCCCGGCGCCGTCGAGCTGGCCCGGCCGCGCGGCGCGATCCGCTTCCGGGACGTCGGCTTCCGCTACGAAGACGACCGGCCGCTGGTGTTCCGC
Source organism: Inquilinus sp. NPDC058860 (assembly GCF_042743185.1). Lineage (NCBI taxonomy): Bacteria > Pseudomonadati > Pseudomonadota > Alphaproteobacteria > Rhodospirillales > Rhodospirillaceae > Inquilinus > Inquilinus sp. NPDC058860. Next base: position 196,353 of record NZ_JBHYMS010000002.1, read on the forward strand.
GACCTGTCGCTGGACATCCGGCCGGGCGAGTTCGTCGCGCTGGTCGGCGCCTCGGGCGCCGGCAAGAGCACGCTCTGCGCCCTGGTCCCGCGCTTCTACGAGGCGACCGACGGACAGATTCTGATCGACGGCGTCGATATCCGCGACGTCACCCTGGCGTCGCTGCGGCGCGCCGTCGGGGTGGTGCAGCAGGACGTCTATCTGTTCGCCGGGTCCGTGGCGGAGAATCTGCGCTACGGCCGGCCGGACGCGACGCGGGAGGAGATCGTGGCGGCGGCCCGGGCGGCCAATGCGCATGACTTCATCATGGCGCTGCCGGACGGCTACGACACCGATGTCGGCCAGCGCGGCGTCAAGCTGTCCGGCGGCCAGAAGCAGCGCCTGACCATCGCCCGCGCGTTCCTGAAGGATCCGGCGATCCTGATCTTCGACGAGGCCACCAGCGCGCTCGACAACGAGAGCGAGCGGGCGGTGCAGGAGGCGCTGCTGCATCTGGCGCGGGACCGCACGACGCTGGTGATCGCCCACCGGCTGTCGACCGTGCGCCACGCCGACCGCATCCTGGTCCTGACCGATCAGGGCATCGCCGAGCAGGGGACGCACGAGCAGCTGCTGGCCGCCGGCGGCGCCTATGCCGCCCTCTACCGGGTGCAGGCCAGCTTCTAGAACGGCATCGGGGCGCGACGGTGCCGTCGCGCCCCGATCGAACCGCCCGCGGTCAGTCGAACGGGCGGAAGCCCTGCCGGGCGAGGGCAAGGTCGTGCCCGTCGACCACGCCGTTGCCATCCACGTCCAGGTTGGTCGATTCCCAATCCCCGGTCGGCCCCGCGCCGGGCTTCACCGATGCGATCCGCTCGGCAAGCTCGTCCTCCAGGGCGTCGATGACACGCGGATCGGTGGTCGGGTCCGCCCTGAGCGCCGCGATCCGGTCCTCCAGGGCCCGAATGCCGGTTTCCTGTGGCGTGCCGAAATTGGCCTGCATGGCGCCGACACGCGCGCCGTAGCCCAGCTCCTTGGACAGCGCGACCGAGGTGGAAACCCGGGCGCCATGGTTCGGGAATGCCCCGGTCTCGTCCTTATGGGCCCGGCCCGGGCGGCTCACGTCAACGCCGGTGTCGTCGTCGAGAGCGGTGTCGCCCGCCGCCGTGGACGCCCGCCCGCGGGAGCTGTCGGCGCTGCTGCCGCGGTCGCCTCCGGCATCGCTCCTGCCGCCGTTACCGCCACCATTGCCGCCGCCGTTTCCACCTCCGTTGCCGCCGCCGCGTCCGCCGCCGTTCCCATCCTTGACGGTGATCAGCATCGGGTCCGCCGTCGACGGGCCGGCCAGTGTCCAGGTCGCTGCGGTGGCGCCGGACGCGTAGAGCAGGCCGAGCGCCAGGGCGAAGGGAAGGGTCGCGCGCGAAGAACGGCGCATCGGGATCTCCGGGTCGTGATGCGGACGGTCAAGCCGCCCGGCTCACACGACAAGACGTTCCAGGCCCCGCATTCATTCCCGATATCTGCGGATCGGCCGGCTCAGCCCGGCTCGATCGTCGTGATCCGGCGTCGCAGCGCCTCCAGCCCGTGGTCGCGGATGCCGAGCGCGACCAGATGCTCGAGGGTCGAGCGGAAATACTCCTGGCAACTGCCCAGCTGGCCGCGGGCCCGGGCCAGCACCCGCGCCGTGTCCTCCTCGCTCAGCCGGCCGGCATAGCGCGGCTGGCCGCGGTTGATGGTGAAGGCGATCGTCCGCACGGGGCCCTCCGGCGTCGCCGCCGTGACCCAGCGCGGGGTGTAGGAGGCGGTCACCATCTCGCGCCGCCAGATCAGGTCCAGCTCCTCCTCCACCGCCGCGGCGGCGATGCGGAACACGACGCCGCGGCAGGTGCCGCCGCGGTCGAGGCCCAGCACCAGCCCCGGCCGCTCCGGCGTGCCGCGGCCCAGCGAGGTCCACAGGCAGAAGCGGCGGTGCCAGCCATGGATCAGGCCGGTGCGCCGCTCGACGAAATGGAAGGCCGGGTTCCAGATCAGCGAGCCGTAGCCGAACACCCAGACGTCGCCGCCGGCCGTGCCCTCCGCTGCCAGCAGCGCCCGGCGCGACTCTGCCAGCGCCTCGAAGGACAGCACCTTCGCGGTCGGGTCGCCGGCCGCGATCATGCGCTGCAGCACGCCGTTCTTCAGCGATTCGCGGGTGATGGCGGCCGGCTCGGCGACCGACGGCACCTCGCTCACGGCGTCTCCCACCGGCCGGTGTGGGCGGAGCGGAACACGGCGTCGATCACCTGCATGTTGGCCAGCGTGTTCTCCAGCGGCACCGGCTGCTCGCCGCCCTTCAGGATCGCCTCGGCGAAGGCCGCGGCGGCGACGCCGTACTGGTCGCAGACCGGGATCTCGATCGGCTTGACGCCCTCGCCGAACAGGCTCGACCCGTCGTCCAGCAGCAGGCGGCAGGGCCGGTCGTTCGGGGCGTTGAACGGGATCTCCACCTCGATCCGGGCCTTGGTGCCCAGGAACTGCATGCGCTGGTAGCCGGGGATCTGGGTCGAGTAGACGAAGCTGGCCTGGACCCCGTCATAGTCCAGGAGGACGCTGCCCAGCCGGTCGACCTTGAACACCGGGTCGCGGTCCAGCAGCGACACCACCCGGCGCGGCTCGCGCCCGGTGACGAAGCGCGAGGTGGTGATCGGGTAGCAGCCGATGTCCAGGAGGCCGCCGCCGCCGATATCGGCCTTGTTGCGGATGTTGTTCGGGTCGATGTTGCGATAGGTGAAGGCGCCGGTGACGGCGCGCAGCTCGCCGATCGTCCCGTCCTGCACCAGCTCCCGCACCTTCAGCCATTGCGGGTGGGTGCGCACCATGAAGGCTTCCTGGATGCGTCGGCCGCCCTTGTCGCGCGCCGCGATCAGCCGCCGCGTCTCCTCGGCGTTCAGCCCGATCGGCTTCTCGCACAGCACATGCTTGCCGGCCTCGACCGCCTTCAGCGTCCATTCGACATGCAGATGGTTCGGCAGCGGGATGTAGACCGCGTCGATCTCCGGGTCGGCCAGCAGCGCCTCGTAGCTGTCATAGGCCGCCGGCAGCCCGTATTTCGCCGCCGCGGCCGCGGATTTCTCCGCCGAGCGCGAGGCGATGGCCTTGACCCGGCAGTGCCGGGCCCGGGTCATCGGCGGGACGACCTTGTCGTTGATCTTGGCGGCGCCCAGCACGCCCCAGACGATCGTTCCTTCGGCCACGCCTGTCTCCTCCTGACTGCAAAAGCCGGACGTTTTCGCAAATCCCGGCGATCCTAGAGGCTTTGATCGCGGATGAGGAGCGTTCAGAGCGCGATCGTGTCCGGCGGAAAGCAGGTTGCTTTGCGCCGGACACGTGAATCGCGCTCTTGCCTTGTCAACTGAGCCGGCTGGAGGCCGGCTCAGGGCGCGGGCAGGGGATGCGGTTCGGGCGACCCGCCCAGCGCCGGCACCGGCGTCCGGTCGGCGGTGGCGCAGATCCGCTGCACCACCGCGGCGCGGGGCGAGGCGATCTCGCCATGCTCATAGGCGACGACCTGCAGCCGTCCCGCCACCGCCTCCAGCAGCTCCCCGGCCTGCAGCAGATAGGCGGGGGTGGAGGGACGGCCGAAGCGCTGGTTGCCCTGGGCGAAGGTCTCGTAGATCAGCACGCCGCCCGGGGCCAGCGCCTCGACGATGACCGGCAGCAGCGGCCGGTGCAGGTAGTTGGCGACGACGATGCCGGCGAAGCGGCGCCCGGCGAAGGGCCAGGGGCCGGCTTCGATGTCCGCCCGCAGGATCTCGACCCCGTCGGCCGCCGCCAGGTCCGCCACGCCCTGCAGGTCGATGTCGACGCCGACGACGGCGTGGCCGCGGGACCGGAAATGCCGCAGATGGCGGCCGCTGCCGCAGGCGAGGTCGAGCACCGGCCCGGTCTTCGGCACCAGCGGCCCGAATCGCGAGACCCACGCGGACACAGGGGGGATATGCGGCATCGGCGGAATCTGAGACGTCATTTTCTTTGCGGCCCGTGACGGACCATCGTATGACGAAAGCGGAGCACGGAATGCGATGATCCTGTACGAATTGCGATGCGAGGCCGGCCACGGCTTCGAGGCTTGGTTCCGGAACAGCGGCACCTATGACACGCAGGTGGCGGCCGGTGAGGTCAACTGCCCGGTGTGCGGCAGCAGCTCGGTCGAGAAGGCGCTGATGGCGCCGGCGATCGCCAGGCGCCCGCCCAAGGGCGTCCAAGCGGAGGACGGCCGCCGGACCCACACCACCATGGCCGAAGCGCGTCGCGAGCTCGAGGCGCTTCGCCGCAAGATCGAGGAAAACTGCGAGTATGTCGGCGACCGTTTCGCCGACGAGGCGCGCAAGATCCACTACGAGGAATCAGCGCATCGCGACATCTATGGCGAGGCGACGGAATCCGAGGCGCGCGAGCTGGAGGAAGAGGGGATCGGGGTCGCCCGCATCCCCTGGGTTTCGCGCACCGATTCCTGACGGCGCCCGGCTCGACGGTTCCGCCGGCCGGCCTTTCCGCCCCAGTTGATCCGGGCGTCGATTTCTTCTCGTCATCCGTGCGGTTCGCCTTGTCACCGCCCCCGCTTTGCGGCTACTGGGTTATGTGCCGGCGGCCATTCGATCAAACCATCGCGTCGCCGGCAGCGTGCCCCCGATCCTATGGCGCGGAATAATGAATATATGTCTTTTGTCCAATAATTACCGGACGATGTTCTTCGAAAGGATCGGGCGTGGCCTCGAGCGGGAAGGGGTCGGGGTCTTCTGGATCGCGGCCAGCCGGCGATGGGCGGACGCGCTGATCAAGGAAGGCTGGCGCCGCGACAGGATCCTCTGTCTCGCCGATTTCAAGGATGAGTGGCGCCGGGGTGCGCCGCCGGACCCGGCCGATCCGGCACTGACCGAGCTGGAGGCCGGCGGGCTGGCCGCCAACGAAGTCATCCTGATGGATCGCGAGCTGTGCAAGCGGGCCCACGGCAAGGCCTATCTGGCCGTGGCCGCGCGGGAAATCTCGCGCTTCCTCCGGGCCCACGACATCCGCGCCGCCTTCGGCGAGCAGACCTGGGCGTTCGAGCTGGCCACGGCGCTGCTGTGCAAGGCCCAGGGGCGGTCCTACTTCGCCCCCTCCACCGTCCGGGTGCCGTCCGACCGCTTCGGCTTCTTCACCGACCTGAACCAGGCCGAGATCTTCGAGATCCGCAAGCCGGACCGGTCGGACCGCGAGGCTGCCGACGCCATCCTCGAGGCATTGCGCGGCCGCGCCTACCGGCCCTACTACTTTCATCTCAACAACAAGATCCGGTTCTTCCGCCGCCACTGGCTCGGCGAATCCGTGGTGCAGGCCCTGTCCAACGCCACCGACGGCGACGAGACCCTGCCGACCCTCGCGCATCGCTCGCGCTGGCGCTTCGGCCGGATCGTCAACACCTACCGCGTCCGCCGGCGGAAGCCGTTCGAGCGTGACGGCATTCCGGGCACGCGCCCCTTCGTGCTGATGACGCTGCACATGCAGCCGGAGGCGTCGATCGACGTCTTCGCCCATCGCAAGGCGAACCAGATCGAGAATGTCCGCGCCCTGTCGCGGGTGATCCCGCACGGCTGGGAGATCTACGTCAAGGAGCACTCCAACGCGATCGGGGTCCGCGCGCCGCGCTACTATGACGAGCTGCGGCGGATCCCGGGCGTGCGCCTGATCGACCCCCATGCCGACACCTTCCGGTTGATGGAAGCGGCGAAGCTGGTGCTGTCGCCCTCCGGCACCGTCTGTCTCGAAGCCGGCCTGCTCGGCCTCAAGGCCGGGACCCTCGCGCCGATGTACTTCGCCCCGGTGATGTCGCCGGGCACGATCGACCCGGCGACGCTGACCCGCGCCGGCTTCGAGCGCCTGCTGCAGCGGGACGACCGCGACGGCCGGGCCGAGCCGGCGGCCTTCCTGGGCTGGCTCTACGCCCAGTCCTTCCAGGGGCGGGTCGCCGATCCGATCCATGACCCGGACTGCATGGCGGAGGAGAATATCGCGACCGTGGTCGATGGCTTCATGACGCTGCTCCGGACCCTGGAGGCGCGCCGGCAACCGAATGTGAGCGCGGCATGAGCGTCGCCGGCGAGCATCTCCTCGGCCCCGTGCCGAAGACCGCCGAGGTGACGGTGATCGAGAACCGCACGGACGCCACCATCGCCCAGGATCTGATCGCGTCCGGCTGGCGCCACCGCTGGCTGGTCGCCCTGGTCGTCCTGGTGGCGCTGGCCCTCGGGGTGGCCTGGATCCTGGTGTCGCCGACGCGCTACACCTCACGGCTCGTGGTCATGCCGACCGAGGCGTCGCAGCAGCTGTCCGACCTGCTGCGCAACGCCGGCTCCTCGATGATCGCCAGCTCCCTCGGCGGCCTGACGGGCACCGAGCAGATCACCTATTTCGACCGTTTTTCCAAACAGTTGACCGCGGTGAGCACGGCGGCGGCGCTGAAGGATCATCCGAACCTGGTCGAAAGCCTGATGGGGCTCCGCTGGAACGACGAGCTGAAGATCTGGGAAGGGGATTCGGTCCTGACCCAGGTCAAGGCGGCGCTCGGGCTCGACACCAGCGCCGACACCAGCGCCCAGGCTGTGGCCGAGTTCCTGCGCCGCAACCTGATCCAGGAGCAGGACCGGAACTCGCCGATCACCACCCTGTCGCTCGACGCCACAGATGCCGAGGTGGCGCGGCAGACGCTGGGCTATCTGCACCAGTACAGCGACGACCAGATCAAGCAGGCGATCTACCAGCAGACCCAGAGCAAGCTCGAATACCTGCAGCGGCGGCTGCAGAGCGTCACGGTCAACGACTATCGCCAGACCCTGATCGGGCTGATCCTGGACCAGGAAAAGATCCTGATGCTGATCCAGCCGAACCTGCCCTTCGCGGCGGAGGCGCTGGAGAAGCCGGAGATCCTGATCGAGCCGAGCTCGCCGAAGAAGGGCCGCATTCTCGTCGTGGCCCTGCTGCTCGGCCTCCTGATCGGCGGCGCCATCGCCTATCGCCTCGACCGGAAGCGCCGGCGCTGAGACCGGCGGGCCGCCGTCCGCCCCGTCCACCGGAGTCACGCAACCGATGGACGAGGACGGCCAAGCCCGACGGCAGATGCGGGAATTCAGGCGATCTTGGACAAGGGGCGGGACTCGGTTCCGAAGCTCCGCTGCACCAGGTCGCGCAACCCCTCCTCGAGCGACCATTTCGGGGCCCAGCCCAGCGCCGAGCGGATCTTGGCGGTGTCGGCCGAGAGTGACGGCCGGTCGAACTTCCGGAACTGCTTCTCGTCCTCGACCACCGGCCGCGGATCGCCGACCAGGTGCCGGATGGTCTCGACCACGTCGCGCACCGGCGTCGGCACCGAGGAGGCGACGTTGAACACCTCGAACCGCCCGGTGTCGCGGAACAGGGCGGCGATGGCCGCGTCGGCGATGTCGGAGACGTGGATGAAGTCGCGCGTGGCGCCGAGATAGCCCATGCGGATCTCCGGCTGGGACCGGTCGTGCATGCGCTTCAGGGCGTCGGGGATCAGATGCGGGTTGGTCTCGCCCGGGCCGAAGGCGTTGGCGAAGCGCAGGGCCACGCCGGACAGCCGGTCGTTGGTGCGGATGGCATAGGCCAGCAGGTCCTCGCCCAGCAGCTTCGACAGGCCGTAGGCGTTGACCGGGGCCGCCTGATCGGTCTCGCGATGGACCCGGTCGACCGGGGCGTAGACGTCCATCGTCGAGGCGAAGACCACCTTGCGCGCCGGCGTCCGCTCGAGCGAGCGGAGCACCAGCTCGGTCCCCCGGACATTGGTGGCGAAGGTCTCGTCCGGATGGGCCATGCAATAGGGGATGAAGTGGATCGCGGCGAAGTGGATCGCGCCGTCCGGCTGGAACTCCTCGACCAGCTCCAGGAGCTCGGTGCCGCTGCAGGTGCCGATGTTGAGCCGCCGGAACACGGCCTCCTGGGGCAGCGAGCTCTCGCGGCCGAAGGACAGGTTGTCGATCGCCAGAATCTCATGGCCGTCCCGGGCCAGGCGTCGGGTGATCTGGCTGCCGATAAAGCCGGCCGCTCCCGTCATTAAAATGCGCATGAATCCTGAACCTTCATCTTCGAAATATCGGTCACCGCCCGGCCCTCGATCTGTTCGGCGAGCGCCTGCCAATCCAGTTCGTCGGCGCGCTCCAGGCCGCGCCGGGACAGTTCCTCCCATCGGTCGGCCGCGGTGACCAGGCCGCCGGTGAAGGCATCGACATCCGGCTCGGTGACGACGCCGCAGCCGTAATGGTCGACGACGTCGCGGGTGCCGTTCTCGGGAAAGCGCGCGGTCACCGTCGGCAGGCCGCTGGCCATGGCTTCGGCGACGATGCGGGGGAAACCCTCGCGCCGGCTGGTGATCGCCAGCAGCCTGGACGCGCCCAGCAGCTCGATCTTCCGCTGCTCGCTGACCGGCCCCAGGATCCGGATCTGACCCGCGGCCGGCGAGCCGGCGGCATGGGTGCGCAGCGCCGGCAGCTCCGGCCCGTCCCCGGCGATCACCAGCTCATCGCCGCCCAGCGATCCGACCTGGTTGTGCCCGGCCGCCTTCAGCCGGGCGAAGGCATCGATCAGGAAGACCAGGTTCTTGTGGGCGGTGATGCGGCCGAGATAGAGGATGTCGCGGCGCTCCGCGGCCGGCAGGCTGCGATAGACGGACCGGCGAATGCCGCTCGGCAGGTAGAAGACCGGCCGTCCGGAGGCGGTGCCGATCCGCTCGCACACCGCCGGGCCGACACCCATGTTGTGCCCGCTCAGGCGGGGCAGCATCCACTGCATCAGCCGGTAGAAGCGGGCGTCGCGCACCTCGCACCAGTCGACGACCGCGCGCTTCCGGGCACCATGGGGGGCAAAGGCGATATGGGCCAAGGGCCACTGGTTGAACAGGCTGAGATCGAAGCTGCGCGCCTTCAGCACACCTCGCACCCAGGTTGCATATTTTAGTATGGTAATCGGATTCCGAGGCAACAGGCGCGATTGCGGCCTCTGGTAATGCTCGTCCACGGGAAATCGATGGATCTCAATACCACCTAGGATTTCATGGCCCGGCAAATCTCTCTCATGGGCTATACAATATACTGAGACACTATGTCCGCGCTCCCGAAACACTTGCGCGAGTTCGGCAAAGCGAATTTCCTGCCCGCCGATGCTCGGAGGATACAATTCGGTAAAAATTCCGATGTTCATCCCGGCTCACCAACAGGCGCGCATAATATACGATGCGCCAATGTTCTTGTATCAGTAACGAAAATTAGATAGCACGGCCCGGACTGCCCGCAAGAACAAATTCTTGGACAGTCCGGGTTCAGCCCTGGCCCGGGGGGCTCCCGGACCGGCGCGGCCAGGCATCGAGCCAGAGCTGTTCGGCCAGGGCTTCGCGGAAATTGTGCTGCGGGGCATAGCCGATGGCCCGGCGCGCCGCGTCGATGGCGATCACCCGGTCGACCGATGCCGGCAGCCGCCAGCCGAGCTGCCGGTAGGCGCCTTCGACGAAGGGATGGTGGCGGCGCAGCGCCGGCAGCGGGTCGCGCCGCAGCTGTCCGCATTCCTCGGGCGTGAACGGGCTCGCGGCGGCGATGTTCAGCACAAGCGCGCCGTTGCCCGGCCGCTCCGCCGCCAGGACATGCGCCGTGGCGACGTCGCGCAGATCGACGCCGCGGTACAGCCGGTCGTTGACCGTGTCGTTCGGCGGCGCCGGGAAGAACCGGCCGCAGCGCAGGATGAGGCAGCCCTCCGGGAATGAACCCGCGGCCGCCAGGACCAGGGCCTCGGCGTCGCGCTTGCTCTCCTCATACGGCGTTTCCGGCGCCGCCGGCAGGCTCTCGGTGACCCAGACCGCGGCCTCGGCGCCGCGGATCGCGCCGCCATAGAGCGCCGTGGTGCTGGTCAGCACCAGCCGCCGCACCCCCGCGTCGCAGGCCGCCGCGATCACCGCCTCGGTGCCGCCGACATTGACCCGCCGGATCTCCCCGGCCGGCACCGGCGTGCCGGGGCCGCCGTTCAGCCCGGCGGTGTGGATGACGGCGCGGGCGCCGCGGAAGGCGCGGCGCAGGGTGACGCCGTCCAGGATGTCGGCGCGGTGGGTCACGGTCGGCGCGTCGATCCGGTCGATCCCGGCCACCGGCCCGGCCCCGGTCGCTGATCCGCAGAGCAGCGAGGCGGCGATGCGGCAGCCGAGATAGCCGGCGCTGCCCGTGACGACGATCATCCGGCGCCCGGCCCGGCCGCCGCGAGGATGTAGTTCACCCCCAGCCGGTGCGGCGCCAGGCGCCACCCCCCGCTCGGGTCGGGGACCATGCCGGCGACGTCGTCGACCGTCAGCCCGGCCCGGCGCAGGGCCGCCGCCAGCTCGTGCGGCTTCAGGAACTTGCGCCACTCGTGGGTGCCGCGCGGAATGATGCGCAGCAGGTGCTCGGCGCCGAGGATAGCGACGGCCCAGCTGCGGCGGGTGCGGTTCAGGGTCGACATCACCAGCGTGCCGCCCGGCCGCAGCAGCCCCGCCAGGGCGCCGCAGAAGGCCTCGACATCGGCGACGTGCTCGACGATCTCCAGCGCCAGCACCGCGTCGAAGCGGATGCCGGAGGCGGCGAGGTCCTCGGCGCTGGCGCAGCGGTAATCGATGGCGAGACCGGACTCGGCGGCGTGGGCGCGGGCGACGCCGATCGCCTCGGCCCCGGCATCGACCCCGGTGACCGTGGCGCCCAGCCGGGCCATCGGCTCGGACAGCAGACCGCCGCCGCAGCCGATGTCGAGGATCCTGAGGCCGGACAGCGGCTTCGGCGCCAGCGGGTCGCGGCCCAGCCGGGCGCAGATCCGGTCGCGGACATAGCCGATGCGCAGCGGATTCATCCGGTGCAGCGGGCGGAACTTGCCGTCCGGGTCCCACCAGTCCGCCGCCATCGCCTCGAAGCGGGCGATCTCGGCGGAATCGATCGTCGCCGCCGGGCTTTGCGCCATGAAGAAGGGTCCTCGTCTCTGAGTTGCGGCAAACTTCGCGTCGCAGGCGCGACGCCGTACAGGGGACATTGCGTCGGTCTCGGCGACGCAGTATGGGTAGCGGGCCTCGCGGCCGCAATGCCGGCATTCCGGCCCGCGGCGCCCCTGTCACTTTAAACCCGCGGCGGCCGATGGCGCGCATTGTTCAGAAGTTTGGCGGCACGTCGGTCGCCGATGTCGAGCGGATCAAGAACGTCGCCCGTCGGGTGCAGGCGGAGGTCGCGCGCGGCAACCAGGTCTCGGTCGTGGTGTCGGCGATGTCCGGCGTCACCAACCAGCTGGTGAAGCACTGCAACGACATCTCGCCGCTGCATGATCCGCGCGAATACGATGCCGTGGTCGCGTCGGGCGAGCAGGTCACCTCCGGCCTCCTGGCGCTGGCGCTGCAGGAGATCGGCCTGCCGGCGCGGTCGTTCCAGGGCTGGCAGGTCGCGGTGCACACCGACGGCTCGCATGCCAAGGCGCGCATCCTCGACATCGACCCGCAGCAGCTCGAGGAATCGCTGGCGCGCGGCGAGGTGCCGGTGATCGCCGGCTTCCAGGGCGTCGCCGGGTCCGGCCGCATCACCACGCTGGGCCGCGGCGGCTCCGACACCTCGGCGGTGGCGCTGGCGGCGGCGCTGAAGGCGGACCGCTGCGACATCTACACCGATGTCGACGGCGTCTACACCTGCGATCCGCGGATCGTGCGCAAGGCGCGCAAGCTCGATAAGATCACTTACGAAGAGATGCTGGAGATGGCGTCGCTCGGCGCCAAGGTGCTGCAGACCCGCTCGGTCGAGATGGCGATGAACCATCGGGTCCGGGTGCAGGTGCTGTCCAGCTTCGAGGATGTGCCAGGGACCCTGGTGGTGGACGAGGACGAGATCGTGGAGAAAGAGGTCGTCAGCGGGATCGCGTACAGCCGGGACGAAGCGAAGATCACCGTGGTCCGCGTGCCGGACCGGCCGGGCGTGGCGGCGGCGATCTTCGGCCCGCTGACCGATGCCAACATCAACGTCGACATGATCGTCCAGAACATCTCCGAGGACGGCCAGGCGACGGATCTCACCTTCACCGTCGGCAAGGCGGATCTGGAGCGTGCGGTCAAGGTGCTGTCCCAGCACAAGGAGACGCTGGGCTACAGCCACCTGATCCCGGACGAGAACGTGGTCAAGATCTCGGTGATCGGCGTCGGCATGCGCAGCCATGCCGGCGTCGCCCAGCGCATGTTCAAGGCGCTGGCCGAGAACGGCATCAACATCCAGGTCATCTCGACCTCGGAGATCAAGATCAGCGTCCTGGTGGCCGAGCAGTACACCGAGCTGGCGGTCCGCGCCCTGCACACCGCCTACGGCCTGGACAAGGCCTGATGGAGAAGGCCTGATGACCCGGCCGGCGGGCGGGCCCGCCCCGGGCATCGGGCCGTCGCGTCGCCTCCTCGCCCGCCTGCGCGACGTCATGGCGGGGTCGGGGAGCGCGCAGTCGCGCCTCGACAAGATCGTCACCCTGATCGCGGCCGAGATGGTGGCCGAGGTCTGCTCCTGCTACGTCTCCCGCCCGGGCGACGTGCTGGAGCTGTTCGCCACCATCGGCCTCAACCCCGACGCGGTGCACCGCACCCGCCTCAGGGTCGGCGAGGGCCTGGTCGGCGAGGTCGCGGCGACCGCGCGGCCTTTGGCCATCGCCAATGCGCCCTCCCATCCGAAATTCGCCTACCGGCCGGAGACCGGGGAGGACCCGTACGAATCCTGGATGGGCGTGCCGATCCTGCGCGGCGGCAAGGTGCGCGGCGTGCTGATCATCCAGAACCAGATGAAGCGCAACTACTCCGAGGACGAGGTCGAGACGCTCGAGACCATCGCCATGGTGGTGGCCGAGCTGATCGTCGGCGGCGAGATCGCCCGGCCGGAGGAGGTGGCGAGCCCGACCGCCGTGTCGCTGCCGGCCCGGCTGCACGGCATCGCCTTGAACGGCGGCTTGGCCCAGGGCCTCGCGGTGCTGCACCGGACCCAGATCACCGTCCGCCAGATGGTCGCCGACGACCCGGCGGTGGAGCTGGAGCGCTTCCGCCAGGCGGTGGAGCATATGCACCGCTCGATCGACGACCTGGTGGCCGACCACCGCGCCGGCGGCATCGGCGAAGGCGGCGAGATCCTCGAGACCTACCGCATGTTCGCCGAGGACCGCGGCTGGCTCAGCCGGATCCACGAAGCGATCGACACCGGCCTGTCGGCCGAGGCGGCGGTGCAGCGGGTGCAGAACGACATGGCGGCGCGCATGGCCCGGGTCACCGACCCCTATCTGCGCGAGCGCCTGGCCGATTTCGACGACCTCGCCAACCGCCTGCTGCTGCACCTGGCCGGCCGCACCTCGGCCGCGGCGCTGGGCACCCTGCCGGACGACATGGTGCTGGTGGCCCGCGCCATCGGCCCGGCCGAGCTGCTCGACTACGACCGGCGCAAGCTGCGCGGCCTGGTGCTGGAGGAGGGATCGGCCACCAGCCATGTCGCGATCATCGCCCGCGCCCTCGACATCCCGGTGGTCGGCCGCTGCGTCGAGGCGATGCGGCTGATCGAGCCGCTGGACCCGATCGTGGTCGACGGCGACCACGGCAATGTCTTCGTCCGCCCGTCCGAGGACGTGATCGAGACCATCACCAAGGCGATCCAGGTCCAGGCCGGGCAGCGCAAGCTCTACGCCGAGGAGGCGCGGCTGCCGGCGGTGACGCGCGACGGCACCGCCGTGTCGCTGATGCTGAACGCCGGCCTGCTCTCCGACATGCCGCATCTCGACGCGGTCGGCGCCGACGGCATCGGCCTCTACCGCACCGAGATCCCGTTCATGGTGCGGTCGGAATATCCCAGCGTCGCCACCCAGACCGACCTCTACGCCCGGGTGATCGACCTGGCCGAGGGCCGGCCGGTGGTGTTCCGCACCCTCGATGTCGGCGGCGACAAGCGGCTGCCCTATTTCGCCGAGATCGACGAGGACAACCCGGCCCTGGGCTGGCGCGCCATCCGCATCGGCCTCGACCGGCCGGCGATGCTGCGCCAGCAGATCCGCGCCCTGATCCAGGGCGCCGCCGGGCGGCCCTTCGGGGTGATGTTCCCGATGGTGTCCGAGGTGACCGAGCTGGACGCCGCCCGGGCGCTGTTCGACCGCGAGGTGGCGCGCGCCGCGGCCCAGGGCGTGCCGGTGTCGGACGAGATCCGCGTCGGGGTGATGCTCGAGGTGCCGTCGCTGCTGTGGCAGCTCGACCAGGTGCTGCGCGCGGCCGATTTCGTCTCTGTCGGCTCGAACGACCTGATGCAGTACCTCTACGCCGCCGACCGCACCAACACCCGGGTGGCGCAGCGCTTCGACACCCTGTCGCCGGGGCTGATCGCGGCCCTGGCCGAGGCGGCGGCGCGCTGCGACTCCGCCGGCCGCAGCATCAGCCTGTGCGGCGAGATGGCGTCGCGGCCGATCGAGGCGATGACCCTGCTGGGCCTGGGATTCCGCACCCTGTCGATGCCGGCGACGTCGATCGGCGCGGTCAGGACTATGGTCCGCAGCCTGGATCTCGGCCATTTCTCGCGCTGGTTGTCCCAGGTCCGGATCAATGCCCGCGGTTCGCTTCGCCCCGCCATTCGCGCCTATGCCCGCGACCATGATGTTGCAATATAGTGTGACGAATCTCGGATTCGTTTTGCTGTACGCACGGAATCGTCTTAATAAAGACAGTCGTCTCGGTCGTGGGGGAGTGGGCCTCGACATCATGACAGGGCGACGTGCCGGCTTTCATCTGTAACACTTTCGGTCAGCACAAAGCGGCTCGAACGATATGGCCCAGAGCAATCGCAAACACCTCGCCGTGGTGCACGAGACCGCGGACTCCCCAGACAACCCTCTCGATGCCGGGGCGGTGGATCACGTGATCGACATGAACGCGCCGGTCGGCCGCATCCTTGCGCAGGCGCGCGAGATCGCCGGCTACAGCCTCTACGACGTGGCTGCGGCGCTGCGCATCCGCCACGGCCTGCTGCAGGCGATCGAGGACGGCCGCAACCAGGACCTGCCCGGTCCGGTCTACGCCATCGGCTTCGTCCGCACCTATGCCGAGCTCCTCGGCTTCGACGGCGACCAGATGGTCGCCCGCTTCAAGCGCGAATCCACCGCGGTCGAGAAGAAGCCCGACCTGGTGTTCCCGGCGCCGGTGCCGGAAGGCAGCCGCGTCCCGGGCGGCGCGATCCTGATGATCGCGGTCCTGATCGGCGGCCTGGCATATGCCGGCTGGTACTACCTGTCCTCGGCCAACCGCGACGTGGCGGCGGAGATCGCGGCCCTGCCGGCGCGCTTCGCGGCGCTGCTCGACGGCGCCCCGCAGACCGAGCCGAATCCCGGGCCGGTGGTGCAGCCGGCCGCCCCGAACAGCGGCCCCAGCCTGCAGTCGGCCGCCCCCGTGGCCGAACCCGGCCCCGGCGAGCGCATGACCGCGGGCCCGATCGTGCCGGGCCCGACCGCGCCGGCCGGAACCCCGGCCCTGCCATCGGTCGCGGCCCCGGCCGCGCCGACCGAGATCGCAGCGGTCACGGCACCGCCCGCCGCCGCCCCGGCTGCGCCGCAGGTCGCCCAGGCCCAGCCGGTGCCGCCGCAGCTGCCGGCCACCATGGCCCTGGCCGACCGCCCGCTCGGCGCCGCTTTGGCGAACGAGCCGCCGGCGCCGCAGGTGCCGGGCCCCGGCGACAGCCGCATCATGCTGCGCGCCAGCGCCGACAGCTGGGTCCAGATCCGCGACCGCCAGGGCGGGCTGGTGATGACCCGGGTGATGGCGGCGGGCGAGACTTATGCCGTGCCGCCGCAGGAAGGCCAGCGCCTCACCACCGGCAATGCCGGCGGGCTTCAGGTCGAGGTCGATGGCCAGCCGGTGGCGGCGCTCGGCGGTCCCGGCCAGGTCGTGCGCAACATCGCGCTCGACCCGCAGAAGCTGCGGGGCACGCCGGCCGCGTCGAATTGAGGGCGAATTGAGCGGGGCCGGCTGCACATGGTCGCATTGCCGCCTGCCGGATTGCGGGAACGGCCCGAAAGGCCCATGTTGTCGCGCAACGAACGCCGCATCACCTAAGGTTCCGTCATGAGCGCCGTCCGCGCCTATCGCCAGATTCAACGCCGGAAATCCCGCCTGATCCATGTCGGCAAGGTTCCGGTCGGCGGCGATTCGCCGATCACCGTGCAGTCGATGACCAACACCCGGACCACGGACATCCAGGGGACGATCGACCAGATCCGGCAGCTCGAGATCGCCGGCGCCGACATCGTCCGCGTGTCCTGCCCGGACGAGGAGTCGAGCGCGGCGCTGAAGCACATCGTGCCGGAAGTGACCGTGCCGCTCGTCGCGGACATCCATTTCCACTACAAGCGCGGCATCGAGGCGGCCCAGAACGGCGCCGCCTGCCTGCGCATCAACCCCGGCAACATCGGCTCGAAGGAGCGGGTGGCCGAAGTGGTGAAGGCGGCCAAGGACCATGGCTGCTCGATGCGGATCGGCGTCAACGCCGGGTCGCTGGAACGCGAGCTCCTGGAGAAGTACGGCGAGCCCTGCCCGGAGGCGATGGTCGAGTCGGCCCTCAACCACATCCGGATCCTCGAGGATCACGACTTCTTCGACTTCAAGATCTCGTGCAAGGCGTCGGACGTGTTCCTGGCCGTCGCCGCCTACCAGGCGCTGGCCGAGGCCTGCGACTACCCGCTGCACATCGGCGTCACCGAGGCCGGCGGCCTGCGCAGCGGCACGGTGAAGTCCTCGATCGGCCTCGGCATGCTGCTGTGGTCCGGCATCGGCGACACGGTGCGCGTCTCGCTCTCCGCCGATCCGGTCGAGGAGGTCAAGGTCGGCTTCGACCTGCTGAAGTCGCTGGGCCTGCGCCACCGCGGCGTCAACATCATCTCCTGCCCGTCCTGCGCCCGGCAGCAGTTCGACGTGATCAAGACCGTCGAGGTGCTGGAACAGCGCCTGGCCCACATCACCACCCCGATGACCGTCTCGGTGATCGGCTGCGTGGTCAACGGCCCGGGCGAGGCGACGATGACCGATATCGGCTTCACCGGTGGCGGCAAGGGCACGCATCAGGTCTACATCAACGGCCTGCCGAACCACCGGCTGAAGGACGAGGGCATCGTCGACCACCTGGTGTCCCTGGTCGAGGACAAGGCCAAGCAGATCGAGGCCGAGCGCGCCGCCGCCGAGGCGGCCTCGGCCCAGGCGGCGGAATGAGCGGAATGAGCCGCCTGTCCGGCCGCTAGCGAGCCTGTCGCCCGATCGACCGACCGGCCCGTTCCCTTGATTTGAGCCTTCCGTGCACCTCGACGAAAACCTGAACCGTGTCCTGTCCCGCGTGGCCGAGCTGCGCGACGGCATGGGCTCCGGCAAGCTGTCGCCGGACCAGTTCACCGCCTATTCCAAGGAATATTCCGAGCTCGAGCCGCTCGCCGAGGAGATCGCGGCGCTGCATCGCGGCCGGGCCGAGCTGGCCCAGCTCGAAGCCATGGTCGCGGCCGAATCCGATCCCGAGATGCGGGCCCTGGCGCAGGAGGAGCTGGTCGAGCTGCGCGACCACCTGCCGGCACTGGAGCGGCGGGTGCAGGTGCAGCTGCTGCCGAAGAACGAGGCCGACGACCGCAACGCCATCCTCGAGGTCCGCGCCGGCACCGGCGGCGACGAGGCGGCGCTGTTCGCCGCCGACCTGTTCCGCATGTACCAGCGCTACGCCGCGATCCGCGGCTGGCGCTTCGAGGTGATGGACATCGCCGACACGCCGCTGGGCGGCACCAAGGAGGCCTCGGCCGAGATCAGCGGCCGCGGCGTCTTCGCCCGGCTGAAGTTCGAGAGCGGCGCCCACCGCGTCCAGCGGGTGCCGGAGACCGAGGCCCAGGGCCGCATCCACACCTCCGCCGCCACCGTCGCGGTGCTGCCGGAGGCGGAGGAGGTCGACGTCCAGATCGACGACAAGGACCTGCGGGTCGACGTGTTCCGGGCCCAGGGCGCCGGTGGCCAGCATGTGAACAAGACCGAGAGCGCGGTCCGCATCACCCATCTGCCGACCGGCATCGTGGTGGTGATGCAGGACGAGAAGTCGCAGCACAAGAACCGCGCCAAGGCGATGAAGATCCTGCGCGCGCGCCTCTACGAGGCCGAACGCGCGGCCAAGGACGCGGTGCGCGCCGCCGACCGCAAGAGCCAGGTCGGCAGCGGCGACCGGTCGGAGCGGATCCGCACCTACAACTTCCCGCAGGGGCGGGTGACCGATCACCGCATCAACCTGACGCTCTACAAGATCGACCGGGTGATGGCGGGCGAGGCGCTGGACGAGCTGATCGAGGCGCTGATCGCGGAGGACGAAGCCGCCCGCCTCGCCGCCCTCGCCGACCAGCCGTGAGCCTGAGGTCCGTCGGTTCTTTCCAATTTGAGTCCCCCCTCCCCCTGCGGGAGGGGGGCAGGGGGAGGGGGCTGCGCGCGTCCGCGCGCGAATGGGTCCGGCCTCGAAGCCTGAACAGCGAAACATTGTCTTCGGCTCTGGTCGAGGGGCCCCCCTCCCCCTACCCCCCTCCCGCGAGGGGAGGGGGGACTCGGTGGTGTTGCGGGAGGGCCAGGCCATGACCCTCCGCCCCCCCAGGATCGCCGAGGCCCTGCGCGACGGCACCGCGCGTCTGGCGGCTGCCGGCATCGACGGCGCCCTGTCCGACGCCCGCATCCTGCTGATGCACGCGCTGGGCTGGGACCGCACCGGCCTGCTGTCGCGCGCCGCCGAGCCGCTGCCGCCGGAGGCCGCCGCGCGCTATGCCGGGTCCCTGGACCGCCGCGCCGCGCATGAGCCGGTGTCGCGCATCCTTGGCCGGCGGGAGTTCTGGAGCCTCGATTTCGCGCTCGGCCCGGCGACGCTGGACCCGCGGCCGGACAGCGAGACGCTGGTCGAGGCGGCGCTGGCCGCCGTGCCGGACCCCTCCGACCGGCCGCTGCGCGTGCTCGACCTCGGCACCGGCACCGGCTGCCTGCTGCTCGCGGTGCTGCACGACCGGCCCACCGCCTTCGGCATCGGCGTCGACCGCAGCGAGGCGGCGGCGCGGACGGCGCGGGACAATGCCCGCGCGCTGGGCCTGGCGGACCGCGCCGCCTTCCTGGCCGGCGACTGGGCGACGGCGCTGGCCGGCCGCTTCGACCTCGTCCTGTCCAACCCGCCCTATATTCCGGAGGCCGACATCGCGGCCCTGGACCCCGAGGTGCGCGATCACGACCCGCGCCTGGCCCTGTCCGGCGGCGCCGACGGGCTCGACGCCTATCGCGCCCTGGCCGCGGCGCTGCCGGGCCTGCTGACGCCGGGCGGCACGGCGGTGGTCGAGCTCGGCATCGGCCAGGCGGCCGACGTCGCGGCGCTGTTCCGCGGCGCGGGGCTTGACATCGCCGGCACGGCGCACGATCTGGCAGACATACCGCGTTGCGTGATCGCGACGTCGGGTGAAAAAAGCATTTGGCCCGACGCCTGATTGCCGTTAGGGTCCCCTTATTCCGTCATTTCCGGGCTTGACCGCTTGAGGCGGCCGCCATTCCGGCGCTGGAAGCGACGATGACGCTGGGCCCGGCCGCATCAGGCGGCGGCGAGGGACGGCAGCGCGGAAACAGCGATCTGCAGAAGCAAGGCTGATGAGACCAGGACCGAATTCGCGGCGTGCGCGCGGCAGGAACGGCGGCGGTGGGGGTGGCGGCGGCGGTGGCGGCAGCCAGCAGCGCCGGCCGAACGCGCTGCCAAACCGCAACCAGACCATCGACAGCAACGGGCCGGACATCCGCATCCGTGGCAATGTCTTCCAGGTCTACGACAAGTACATGGGGCTGGCGCGCGACGCCCAGGCGTCGGGCGACCGCGTCATGGCCGAGAACTACCAGCAGCATGCGGAGCACTACGTCCGCATCATCAACGCCATGAACGAGGCCTATGGCGGCCAGCCGCACCAGCCGGGCGGCGGCCAGGACAGCAGCCGCGAGCAGCCGGGCGTCGATGCCGATTACGACCCGCTGACCAGCCCGCCGCCGCAGCGCCGCGACTTCGAGGCGCGCAACGAGGGCGGTGACCGGCAGCAGCGCCGCGAATACGAACCGCGCGAGGGCGGCGACCGGCCGCGCCGGGAGTTCGAGGGCCGTGGCGAGGGCGGCGACCGGCCGCCGCGCCGGGAGTTCGAAGGCCGCGGCGACGGCGACCGCCAGAACCGCGACCAGGGATACCGCGACCGGGACCCGGGGTTCCGCGACAACCGCCCGCCGCGCGACCAGGGCCCCCGTGACCAGAATCGCGACCGCGATCAGGGCCAGCGCGACCGCTTCGGCAGCCAGCGCGACGGCCGTCCGGACTATCGCAACGAGCGGCCGCAGCCGCCTGCGGCGCCGGATGTGAACGCGCCGCAGCCGCATATCCCGAGCCCGCTCGATCCGGCGCCGGTCGATCTCGCCGCATCGTCGGCCAGCTTCGGCGCCGACCCGCGGGACCAGGAGGACAGCGGCCTCGACACCGAGCTCGCTCTGCCGGCTTCGATAATCGCCCGGCCGCGCCGCGGCCGTCCGCCGCGGGCCGCCGCGCCGGCCGAGGCTGCGCCCCCGGACCAGCCGGCGCCTGCCGCACCGGCACCCGCGCCCGCCCAGCCGCCCCAGCCCGAGGCCTCGGCGCAGCCGGGCCTGCCCGGCGTCGCGGCGGAGGAGGCTCCGGCCCCCGCACCGAAGCGCCGGCCCGGCCGGCCGCGCAAGGTGAAGGCGGCGGAGGAGACCACCGAGCCGTCGAGCGGCGAGTAGAGTTTCCGATCCGAACCGAAAGCCCGGCGCTTCGCCGGGCTTTCGTCGTTTCGGGGAACTGCGCCCCGGAACCTCCTGTTGCCCAGGTATCTCCATGAGATCCTCGACGAAAGGAGGACCGATCATGCGCAAGACCCTGATGGCGGCTGCTTCCGCCGTCGCCCTGCTGGCCCTGCCGGCTATGGCGCAGACGACGACGCAGCAACCTCCCGCCGACACGACCGCCCCCTCCACGACCGCTCCTTCGGCGGCGACCCCGGGCAGCTCGGTTCCGGAGGGTCAGCAGCAGCTTCCGGACACGCATATCCTCGGTTCGGACCTGATCGGCGCCAGCGTCACCAACGCCAACGGCGATTCGATCGGCAAGACCTCGGACGTGCTGGTCGACAAGGACAGCAAGGCCGTCGATGCCGTGGTCATCGATGTCGGGGGCTTCCTCGGCATCGGCTCGAAATCCGTGGCGATCCCGCTCGACAAGCTGACCATCGGCGCCCGGCCCGACGAGGGCGTGAAGACCGCCATGACCAAGGAGCAGCTGGAAGCGCTGCCCGCCTTCGAGGGCCGCAAGGCCGAGGAGCCGCCGCCGGCGGCGCCGGCCACCGGCACGACGGGCACCACCGGCACCACCGGTTCGGGCGGCTGACAGCCCGGCTGATTCGCCGCCGGCAGGGGCGGCGAAAGGGACCACCCCGAGCGGCCGGACGTCCCGGCCGGCGGGGTGGTTTCGTTTTTGCGTGGCCCTATCGCACCCGGAACAGCGGCACCAGGGGCTCGCAGCGAAGCTCCGCCCGCACCCGTTGCTGGCCGATCGCGGCCGAGAGCAGGGCGAAGACCTCGTCATAGATCGTCAGCACGCGGTCGACATCGGCCGGGCTGTGGGCATAGCTCATGTTGTGGCTGCCGAGCGAGAGCAGGCCGCGGGCGAAGATCTCCTGCAGCCACAGCGTCTTGATCTCGAAGGCGCTGGCGTCCGGCTGGTCCTTGATCAGGAGGAAAGTCCAGGACGGGTGGCCGGACAGCGACAGCACCTCGCCCAGCTTATGCCGCTCGATCAGCGCCGCGGTGCCGTCGCGCAGGTTGGTGCCCAGCTCGGCCATGTGCCGGGTCACCGGCTCGCGCACCACCTTGTCCAGCGTCGCCCGGGCCGCGGCCAGCGACAGCGTCTCGCCGCCCATGGTGAAGGAGAAGAAGATCTCCTCCATCTCCATCATCAGGTCGCGCCGGCCGCACACCGCCGACAGCGGGTAGCCGTTGGCGATGCCCTTGCCCAGGGTGGTCAGGTCGGGGGTGACGCCGAACAGCTCCTGCGCCCCGCCATTGGCGACGCGGAAGCCGGTGATGGTCTCGTCGAACACCAGCACGATGCCGTGCCTTGTCGCTCGCTCGCGCACGCCTTCCAGATAGCCCGCCGCCGGGAAGGCGACGTTCATCGGCTCCATCACGATCGCCGCCACCTGGCCGGCATGCTCGTCCAGCAGCCGGTCCAGCGCCGCCAGATCGTTGTAGGGGAAGGTGTGGGTCAGGGCCCGGGTCGCTTCCGGCACGCCGCGGTTGCGGGCGGTGGCGCCGATGTACCAGTCCTGCCAGCCGTGATAGCCGCAGACCAGCACATGGTCGCGGCCGGTATGGGCGCGGGCGACGCGGACGGCGCCGGCGGTGGCGTCCGACCCGTTCTTGCCGAAGCGCACCATCTCGGCCGAGGGCACGATCGCCACCAGCCGCTCGGCCACCTCGGCCTCCAGCGGGCTCGACAGGCTGAAGATGGTGCCGTCCCCGACCTGCGCCTTGACCGCGGCGGTGACGTCCGGGTCGTTGTAGCCCAGCGTCACCGACGCCAGGCCGTTGATGAAGTCGATGTATTCGTTGCCGTCGACGTCCCACAGCCGGCTGCCCTGGCCGCGGGCGGCGAAATAGGGCGACACGCCGAGCGGATATTGCGTGATGCTCTTGCTGAAGGTCTGGGCGCCCAGCGGGATGGTCTGCCGGGCCCGGTCGAGCATCGCCTCGGATGCCGCATAGCGTTCTGACACTTTGGTCCTCACGATCTGGCCAAGTCTTGTTGGGCGGCGGCGTCCTGGGCGAGCGAGCGCTCGAGGCCCTCGTTCCGCCGGTGGACGCGGTTGAGCGCGGCGATCTCCGGATGCGCCGCCAGGAACTGCAGGATGTCCTCGGTGCCGAAGGCCGGGTTCTTCGGGTACAGCCCGGCATAGACCGCCCGCACCAGGGCCAGGTCCTCCGGCGTATCGACGGTCCAGCGCTGGTCGGACAGGTCCGCCTCGCCGACCAGGCTGCCCAGGCGGAACCGCTCCGGCCGGGTGTAGATGAAGCGGGTGACATGCTCGCGCTCCGACGGCAGCGCCGCCTCGCGCCACGCCGCCTCCAGCACCTCGGTGCGCATCACCTCGGCGTCCAGCCCGTCCGGATACCGGGGCGTGAGCGTGTTGCAGGAATAGTCGTAGCCGCCGGCGACATGCAGCTCGACCAGGGCGTCGATCAGCCCCGGATCGGTCAGTGGGCAGTCGGCGGTCAGCCGCACGATCTGGTCCGCCCCCGGTCCGGCCCCCTGTCCAGCGACCGCGGCATGGAAGCGGTCCAGCACGTCGTCCAGGCTGCCGCGGAAGCAGCCGACGCCGATCCGGGCGGCGAGATCCGCCAGGGCGTCGTCGGCGGCCTCGGTGCTGGTCGCGACCAGCAGCGTGTCGAGCCTCCGGCAGCGCCGCAGCCGCTCGACCTGCCGCGCCAGCATCGGTTCGCCGAGCAGATCGGCCATCACCTTGCCGGGCAGCCGCGACGAGGACATCCGCGCCTGCAGGATCGCCAGCACCGTCATGTCCGCTCCCAGTAGCTCTTGTCGTCCAGGATGAAGCGCCCTCCGGCCGCGGTCCAGCCGGCGCGGGCGAAGGGACCCGCCTCCGCCGCGATCAGGCGGCGCAGCCCCAGCTGCTCGAAGGCCAGTCGCGCGGTCAGCGCCACCGCCTCGTCCTGCCAGGCGGCAGGAATGGTCTCCGCGTTCTCCAAGGTTATCGCGGCCTCGCCGGCGGCGCGGTCGATCGGGCCGAGCCGGACGGCGCCGACCGGGGCGCCGCCCTCCTTCGCCAGCACCGCCAGCACCGTGGTCTCGCCGGATGCCGTCGGCCGCAGCGCCACGGCGGCGCCGGTCAGAATCGCGGCCGGGCGGCCGCCGGACGGCCACAGCGCCGGGTTCAGCACCAGATCGTCGGTCGACGGCACCGCGGCGACCGGCGGCGAGGCCGCGGCAACGGCCTTCAGAATGCCGGCCAGCTCCTCCGGCCGGGTCACGCCGACCAGGGCGGTGCCGATCTCCGGCCGCCCGATCACGGCGCCCAGCGCCGCGGCCAGCGGCTCGGCCCCCGCCGCGGCGACGGCGCCGCGCCAGCGCCCGACCAGGGCCTCGGCCCGGGGCGAGACGCCGGCGGCACGGCCGGGCGGGGCCAGCAGCAGCCCCTGCAGGAACACGGAGCGGGCGTGCAGCTCGATGCCGCGTTTGCCCAGCGCCGCGAGGAGCGGCGGGCCGATCCGCCCGTCCACCGCGTTCCAGGGCAGCTGTACGAGGTCGAGCGGATAGCGCGCCAGCACGGCGTCGAGCTGCCCGGCGCTGTAGACCGAGGCGCCGATCCGCTCGACCTCGCCGGCCCGCTTCAGATCCTCCATCGCCGCCCACAGCGCCGCGCCGCCGGGCCGCAGCAGGTCGTTGGCGTTGTGGGTCAGGAGGCCGGCCAGCCGATCGCGGCGCAGCTTCGCCCGCGACGCCGAAAAGGCCTTGAGCACGGCGCGCCGGATGTCGCCGTGGTCGCGCAGCCCGGCCAGATGCGGCGTCTTGGTGACGATGCGGAAGCGGTGTGCCGCCGGCAGCACCTCGCCCAGCACCTGCTCGGCGGTGCCGTAGGCCGGGGCGGTGTCCAGCACGCCGATGCCGGACGCGGCCGCCGCCTGCAGGATCGCTGCCACCTCCCCGGGCGGGCAGAGGCCGCGGTCGTTGGCGATGCCGTAGTCGAGCCCGAACTGGGCGGTGCCGAGGCCGAGCGCCGCGGCGCCGCGCCAGGGCGGCGAAGGGGGCGGCGACGCGGCGGTCAAGACGCGGCCAGCTTGCGCCTGGAGGCCGTCGTGTCGTCGCGCGCCTGCAGGACGCGCTGCTCCAGCGCCTCCATCTCGGCCTTGTGGAGCGGCAGCTCGCGCTCCAGGAACTCGCCCAGGCGGGTGGCGAAGCCCTGCCGCGGCAGCCCGGCGATCAGCCGCAGCATGGTGTCGTTGCCGGGCCAGTAGCGGCCGTCGCGCCGGGCCTTCAGCACCTCGTAGTCCTCGACCAGGCAGCAGATCATCACGGCGTTGTCGACGGTCTCGCGCCCCTTGACGAAGCCGCGGCGCATGATCCCGTCGGTGAAGTAGCCCAGCAGCTCCAGCCACTGGTTCCAGCGCGCCAGGCCGGGATGGGCCTGCCCGGCCCAGATCCGGTCCAGTCCCATGCGCTGGAAGGCGTGCTCGGTCACCCGGGCCATGGCCTCCAGCTGGATCAGCCGGCGTCCCGGCAGCGGCTTGCCGACCACCAGCGAGATCTGGGCCGAGCGGGCGACCCAGTCGATCGCGGAGAGCGAGATGATGCCGTAGAGCGGCCCGCCGCCCTTGCCGCAGATCAGCACGGCGAAGCGGTCGCGCTTGCGGATCGATTCGAGGAAGCTGCGCTGATCCTCGACATGGTTCGGATAGATGCCCTGGGCCAGCCAGCGCGTCGTCCGGGCATCGTTGAACCAGTCGGCCCAGCCGTCCTCGATCGCCACCTCGGAGGGGACGCAGAGATCGAGCGTCTCGCCCTCGATGAAGACGGAATAGCGCGGCGTCTCATCCGGCATGCGGACGAATCCTCCTGGTACCCTGCGGTCGCGCGCGCGATTCGGCCCGGCGCCCGCCGGAAATCCCTTCGCCCTGGCGCAGCACGGTCTGCAAATCGGCGATCCGCAATCGGTGGTCGAAAACGCCTTAGCAGCGGACAACCGGCCGGTCCTGTCAAGGAGAACCGGGCGGCGGCCGGCCATATCCCGCTATGGGCCTGCCGGCAGCAAAAAGGCGCATCCCGAAGGATGCGCCTTCCGCGTCTCGGACGGTGCGCCGGGCGCCCGTCTCAGGCCTTCTTCAGCTCGGCCTCGAGCTCCGGGATCACCTTGAACAGGTCGCCGACCAGGCCGTAATCGGCGACCTGGAAGATCGGCGCCTCCTCGTCCTTGTTGATGGCGACGATGACCTTGGAGTCCTTCATGCCCGCCAGGTGCTGGATCGCGCCGGAGATGCCGACGGCGATGTACAGGTCCGGCGCCACCACCTTGCCGGTCTGGCCGACCTGATAGTCGTTCGGCACGTAGCCGGCGTCGACCGCGGCGCGGCTGGCGCCGATGGCGGCGCCGAGATGGTCGGCGATGCCCTCGAGGATCTTGAAGTTCTCGGAGGAGCCGAGGGCACGGCCGCCGGAGATGACGATCCGGGCCGAGGTCAGCTCCGGCCGCTCGGACTTGCTCAGCTCCTGGCCGACGAAGCTCGACAGGCCGGCATCGGCCTTGGCCTCGATTGCCTCGATCGCGGCCGAGCCGCCCTCGGCGGCGGCCGCCTCGAAGGCGGTGCCGCGCACCGTGATCACCTTGATCGGGTCGGCCGACTGCACCGTGGCGATGGCGTTGCCGGCATAGATCGGCCGCTCGAAGGTGTCGGGGGCGTCGACCGCGGTGATCTCGGAGATCTGCTGCACGTCCAAGAGCGCGGCGACGCGCGGCAGCAGGTTCTTGCCGGCGCTGGTCGCGGTCGCCAGCACGTGGCTGTAGCCCTTCGCCAGCTCGGCCACCAGCGGCGCCACGGCCTCGGCCAGTTGGTGCTCCAGCGCCGGCGCCTCGGCCAGCAGCACCTTGGCGACGCCTGCCACCTTGGCCGCGGCCTCGGCCGCCGGGCGGGCGCCGGCGCCGGCGACCAGCACATGGATGTCGCCGCCAATCTTCTGCGCCGCGGTGACGGCGTGCAGCGTGGCGGATTTCAGCGTGGCGTTGTCGTGGTCGGCAACGATCAGGATCGACATGTCTTTGTCCCCGCCCTCAGATCACGCGCGCTTCGGTCTTCAGCTTGGCCACCAGCTCCTGCACGCTGGCGACCTTGACGCCGCCCTTGCGCTTCGGCGGCTCGACCACCTTCAGCGTCTTCAGCCGCGGCGCCGGGTCGACGCCGAGATCGGCCGGGCTGACGGTGTCCAGCTGCTTCTTCTTCGCCTTCATGATGTTCGGCAGCGAGGCGTAGCGCGGCTCGTTCAGGCGCAGGTCGGTGGTGACGATCGCCGGCAGCTTGACCCGGATGGTCTCGAGGCCGCCGTCGACCTCGCGGGTCACCAGCGCGGCGCCGTCCTCGATCACCAGCTTCGAGGCGAAGGTGGCCTGGCCCCAGCCCAGCAAGGCCGCCAGCGCCTGGCCGGTCTGGTTGGCGTCGTCGTCGATCGCCTGCTTGCCCAGGATCACCAGCTGCGGCTGCTCGCGGTCGACCAGCGCCTTCAGGATCTTGGCCACGGCCAGCGGCTGCAGCTCGACATCGGTCTGCACCAGGAGGCCGCGGTCGGCGCCCATGGCCAGCGCCGTGCGGATCGTCTCCTGCGCCTGGGCCGGGCCGATCGACACGGCCACCACCTCGGTCGCCTTGCCGGCCTCCTTGATGCGGATCGCCTCCTCGACCGAGATCTCGTCGAAGGGGTTCATCGACATCTTGACGTTCGCCAGGTCGACGCCGGACCCGTCGGCCTTGACCCGGACCTTGACGTTGAAGTCGATCACCCGTTTGACCGGGACCAGGATCTTCATCGGCTCGCACTCCATGGGACGGCGCTTTTCGCGCGGCAGAAAGACGCTTTTAGTGCCCAAGGGCGGGATCGGCAACCGGCCTGGGGCGGATAGCGAACAGAGGCCCGGATTCCAGGCTCCGGGTCCATCCGATCCGCGACGGTTTGTGCTCCGCCGCCGACGGCCGGCGGGTTACGGCGCCGGCTGGCCGGGGTCGAAGGTCGGCCCGCCCATGCAGGGCGCGACGATGTCGGAGCACTGGGCCGTGCGGAAATAGCCGCCCGAGGTGCGGTAGCGCACCTCGGCGACCCGGCCGTCGACCAGGGTGAAGGTCGCCTCGCAGTAGTTCGGGTCCAGGGCGCTGGTGCCGATCGGCATGCCGACTCCGCGGTTGACCGGGTTGACGCCCATGGCGGTCCCGGCGGAGCCGCCGCCGAAGCCGCCGACGCTGGCGGCCTCGTCGGCGGCCATCCCGGCGCTCTGATAGGTCAGGTAATGGGTGTTGCCGGTGCTGCGGCTGCGCGACGGCGTGCCGGCGCAGGACAGCAGCCGGGCCTCGCTCAGCCCGACCAGGTCGCTCTGGGCCGTCAGCGCCTGCTGCTGCCGGGCCTCGCGGTCGGAGCAGCCGTTGAGGACGAGGAAGGCGATCCCGGCCAGGGCGGCGTGGCGAAGGGTCATGGGGCGACTCCGAGAACGAAAGGCAGGATCGGGCCACGATAGCACGCCGGGCCGGATCGCAACCCGGTTCATGGCCCGTCAGAGTTGCTTGGAAAGGCGCTGGGCCATGTCCTGCGGCGACAGCTGCGGCGGCAGGATGTCCAGCACCTGCCAGTCCGGCCCCATCAGATAGACGAAGGCGGAATGGTCCATGGAATAGGCGCCGTCCTGCTGCGGCGCCTTCTGGTAGTAGACGCGAAAGGCCTTGGCCGCCTTGGCGATCTGCTCCGCCGTGCCGGTCAGCCCGACCATGCGGGGATGGAAGGCCTGGGCGTACTGGCCGACCACCTCGGGCGTGTCGCGCTCCGGGTCCACCGTGATGAACACCGGCACCACCCCGTCGGCCTTCGGACCCAGCGTGTCCAGCGCCGCCGCCATGGTCGACAGCTCGGTCGGGCAGACGTCGGGGCAGTTGGTGAAGCCGAAGAAGATCAGCGCATCCTTGCCGGCGAAGTCCTTCTCGGTGACCGGCTTGCCGGCCTGGTCGACCAGCGCGATCGGGCCGCCGACCGAGCCGAAGCCCTGGCCAACGCCGCCGCGGCTGCCGGGGGGGCCCAGCCAGAAGGCCACGGCCGCCGCGATGGCGATCGCCGGTACCGCCAGCGCCAGGATCCGCAGGACCCGCTTCGTCCACATCTCGACCGGCCTTCCTCCGTGAGTCATGCTCTGCCGTCATAGGCCCTGCGCCCTTCCGACGGAAGCGCGCGCGGCGTCGCATTGGCAGCAAGCAATCGTGTTGCTGCACGCTTTCCATGCTCTGAGGGGCGTCCGTGACGCGGCTAGGTGACGGGACCGCCCTTAGCCTGTTCCATGATGCTGACGAGCTGTGCCGCGAGAAGGTCCTCCAGGAGCTTTTCGAGCGCCGCCAGGTCAAGTTTCCCCTGCTTCCAGGTCTGGTCAGCCGACTCCAAGGCTTTGTAGTAGGGGTCCTTATTCTCGGATATCTGATCGGGAATGGTTTTTGAGCCGGGTAAGCGCGACCCGAGGTGAGCGCAGAGAATTAGATACGATACGATTCTAGAGGTCCGGCCATTCCCATCATCAAATGGGTGAATCCAGTTCAGCCGCCACATGACGTAGGCGGCGAGGTGGATCGCCGTCTTGGTATCCCAATTGTCGTTCACATAGTCGCACATGTCCTCAATCAGAGCGGGCACTTGGTGCGCTCCGACAGGTTCATGTTCGCTACCCTCGATCTCGACCCCGCCGGGCGGAAGTTGCCCGCGAATGCGCTGATGCCATCGAGGGCGGTTCGATGAAGATTCAGTATTGCCGAAGGCCGCAGGCGGAACTTCGCACCCCGAGTGCGCCATTCTTCCAGGACCTCCATCGCGACATCGAACTGACGCAGTCCGTTCGCGGCTTCGCGGCGCGCCTTCTCTTCCGGATCTGTGATGAGCTCGGGAGAGAGCGCCCGGCTGTGGCGCTCTCCCGGTCGATCAGCGTCAACCATCCTGGCGCTTCAGCGCTTCGGCTTGCTGATCAATCATCTCTCGCGTGATGCGAGAGTTCTCGATCTTCGTGTTGCCGTAAGCGAAGCTACGACGTTGTTGCTCCTTCTGAGCGCCGGACATTGTGACCGACTTGGCTCGTTCAAGGAGAGCGGCTAGTTTCTCGGTCATGGATGAACTCCCTGAGCTGGGCTTTTAGGAAACCCTAAACATGGGCCTTTGTTTCCAGATCGCATGGTGAGCGACCGATCAAAATCTAGCTGACGTCGTAGGCGAAAGACGAGCCTTGATCCCTCAATGCAGTGTCACGCCAAAAGCGGAGCGCAACCTCCTGGAGCTACGAGGGATATAGAATCACACGGGGCCCCCTTCGTCCACATCTCGACCGGCCTTCTTCCGTGAGTCATGCTCTGCCGTCATAGGCCCTGCGCCCTTCCGACGGAAGCGCGCGCGGCGTCGCAGAACGGACGGACGATATCATGGCGGACAGGGCGCAGCCGGGCGCGGCCGGCGGCGATGCGGATGCGGAAAGCGGCTCGGTCGGCGACGACAACCGCGGCCGGGCCCTGGTGGCGCTGGAGGTGATGCGCCGGCGCGGCCTGATCGACCCGGCCACCTACGAGGCCCGGAAGCGGGAGATCGAGGGCGCGTAGGTTGGGGTCGCGTCAGCGAACCCAACAGCATCGAGCCGTGGCCAAATGTTGGGTTCGCCCAAGCGCGAACCCAACCTACGCCATGAGAACGGCCAGCAGCACCGGCAGGGTCAGCAGGCTGATGACGGTGCCGACCACCACGGCGCCGGCCACCTCCTCTACCGGGCCGCCGTAGCGCGCGGCGAACAGGTAGTTGAACACCGCCGGCGGCATCGCCGACTGCAGGATCAGGATCGCCGCGGTCGGGTGCGGGATGGCGAACAGCCAGACCACCCCGTACCCGGCGGCGAGGCCGAGCCCGAGGCGCAGGCCCGCCAGCCACAGCGCGTGGCCGAGATTGGCGATGCGCAGGCTGGCCAGCGACACGCCGAGCGCGATCAGCATCAGCGGCAGGGTGACGCCGCCCAGCAGCTCGGTCGCGTTGGCCAGCCAGCGCGGCGTCTCGATGCCGCCGGCGGCGAAGGCGATCGCCAGCAGGATCGCGTAGATCGTCGGCGTCTTCAGGATCTCGGTCCACCGGCTGTGGCCGGAGGCGCAGGAGACGCCGACGGTGAACTGCAGCAGCGTCATGGCGGCGGAGAAGGGCAGGGCCAGCGCCAGCCCCTCGTCGCCGAAGGCGAAATAGGCGATCGGCAGGCCGAGGTTGCCGGCGTTCGGCAGCATCACCGTCGGCAGCAGCGGCCGCACCGCGCGGCCGGACAGGTGCAGCGCCAGCCCGCCGACCAGGCCGCAGGCGAAGACCGACAGCATGGCGAGGCCGGCCTGGCCGATGATCTCCCCGGCCGGGACATGGAACTTGGTCAGGGTCGAGAACACCAGGCAGGGCGAGCCGACATAGGTCACCAGCCGGGTGACGAAGCCGAGGTCGAAGGGATGACGCGACCGGGCCCAGACATAGCCTACGGCGGCGGAGGCGATCACCGGCGCCAGCACCGGGACCAGGGCGGCGACGAGGGCGATCATGGCGGTCACCGCGCGATCGCCACCGGGCCGCCGGTCGCCTCCAGGCAGCGGCGCACGGCCAGCGCCACGACGACGCCCAGCCAGGCACCGGCGACGATGTCGGCCGGGTAGTGCGAGGTGACCACGACCCGGCTCAGCGCCACCAGCCCGCCCAGCAGGCCGAAGGCCCAGCCCCAGCGTGGGAACAGGATCCACAGCGCGGTCATCGCCGTGGCCATGGTCTGGGCGTGGCCGGACGGGAAGCTGTTCGAGAACAGGTCCCAGCCGAAGGGGTGCGGCGCGAAGGCGTCCTGGCGGAACAGATGGCGCGGCCGCGGCCGGCCGATCACGGCCTTCAGCAGCCAGTTGGTCAGCGTCGTCGTCACCAGCGCCGCCAGCATGAACCCGAAGCCGCGGGCCCGTCTCAGGCGCCGCGCCCGGACGTCGCCATGGGCGGCCAGGAAGGCGGCGAAGCGGAAGCCCAGCCAGCCGAGGATCGCCAGTGCGTACCACCAGACACCGAGGCCGAGATCGGTGAACACCTTGACCGCGGCGATGACATCCGAGCCGCGATGCGCCTCGAACCACAGCGCCGCCGGCCTGTCGGCGAAGGCGACCAGCACCAGGCAGGTCACCGCGACGGCAAGGCCGCTGGCCAGCACCGGCCGGCCGGCCAGGACGCGTCTCGACGCCGAAATGATTTCCGATGGACCCACTGCCCCTCCGATAGGTCCGTCGTTTACGACGGAACGACGCGCTCTTGAAGCGGCGTTCCGGTCATCCGAGGGTCCCGGTTCTGCAATGACTGGCCGAAAGTGACATTCAGGGGCATTGGTCGATAGAGGAATGTATTTTTCAGATGAAGGCCGACGCCGCCGCGGCCCCGCGACCAGCTGTCCCTTGCCCTATCCCCTCCGGGGGGATAGGGTCCGCCCATGAGCCATGCCAACAATCCCGAGATCCTGGGCCGGCTGAAGCGGGCCCAGGGGCATCTCGCCGCCACGCTGCGCATGGTCGAGGCCGGCGAGGACGGCCTCGCCATCGCCCAGCAGCTCCAGGCCGTGGTCAAGGCGGTGGAGAAGGCGAAGACCATGCTGATCCTCGACCATGTCGACCATTGCATCGCGCATCTCTCCAACGGCGCGGCCGAGGGCCGGGAGGCCCGGCTGGCCTCGCTGCGCGAGATCACCAAATATCTCTAGAGGCCAACGAGACCATCATGTGCTGCCGTGTCGCCGTCGAACGGGTCTATCGCGAGCTCTGCGCCCGGGCCGAACCGCCGGAATGGGCCTTCGAGGCCGCGCTGACCCTGTACCGCCACAACCATCCGGAGGTGCCGGTCGCGGTCGCCACGCGCGACGTCTGCGACTGGACCGGCCATCCGGCCCAGCTCCTTCTCCACTGAACGCCCGGGAGGCGGCGATGCACAGCCATTCCCTCGACGACTGGCGGCACGACCACCTGTTCCTCGGCGCCGACCACGCCCGCAACGAGCGCCGCACCCGCTGGGTGGTGGCGCTGACCGCGGCGATGATGGTGGCCGAGATCCTCGGCGGCCTCGCCTTCGGCTCGATGGCCCTCTTGGCCGACGGGCTGCACATGGCGACCCATGCCGGGGCGCTCGGCGTCGCCGCGCTGGCCTATCGCTATGCCCGCCGCCACGCCCGCGACCCGCGCTTCGCCTTCGGCACCGGCAAGCTCGGCGACCTCGCCGGCTTCGCCAGCGCCCTGGTGCTGGCGGTGGTGTCGGTCGGCATCGGCTGGGAATCGGTGCTGCGCCTCCTGAACCCGGTCGCCATCGCCTATGACGAGGCGATCGTCATCGCCGTGGTCGGCCTCGCCGTCAACATCGCCAGCGCCTGGCTGCTGCACGACGACGGCCACCACGCCCACCACCATCATGGCCACGCGCATGACCACGACCATGATCACGACCACCACCACCACCACCATGGGCACCACGACCGCGACCACAACCTGCGCGCGGCCTATTTCCACGTGCTGGCCGACGCCGTGACCTCGGTCGGCGCCATCCTCGGCCTGCTCGCCGGCCGCCTCTACGGCTGGGCCTGGATGGACGCGCTGATGGGCATCGTCGGCGGCATCATGATCGCGCGCTGGTCCTGGGGCCTGCTGCGCGATTCGGGCGCGGTGCTGCTCGACACCGTGCCGGATCCGGGGCTGGCCGAATCGATCCGCGACCGGCTCGAAACCGGCGGCGACCGCATCGCCGACCTGCATCTCTGGCGCGTCGGCCCCGGCCACGCCGCCGCGATCGTATCCCTGGTCAGCGACCGGCCGCAGCCACCGGCGCAGTACAAGGCCCGGCTCGGCGAGCTGGCCGGCCTGTCGCATGTCACCGTCGAAGTGAACCGCTGCGAGCACCACGCGGCGGCGTGATCTACCCCCAGGCGGCCTCCGCCGCCCGCAGGAAGTTGCCGCCGAGGATACCCAGCACATCGGCCTCGGCGTAGCCCCGGCGCAGCAGGATCTCCGCCAGCTCCGGCAGCTGCTCCGGCTGCACCAGGGCGATGGCGCTGTGGGCGCTGCCGTAGCCGGCCTCGGGCGGCCACCAATAGTCGCGGTCGCGGCCGGGCGGCGCATCGTCCACATCGGGCGCGAACAGGAAGTCGAGGCCGATGCCGGCATGGGCGGCGCCGACCAGCTGGGCGACATGGTCGATGTGCCGGGCCACGGTCTCGCTCTTCGCATCGCCCAGGAACAGGCTGATGCCGTTGATGCCGACCACCCCGCCGGTGGCGGCGCAGGCGCGGATCTGCTCGTCGGTGATGTTGCGCGGATGGTCGACCAGGGCGCGCGGATTGGCGTGGCTGAACACCACCGGCCGGGTCGAGGCCGCCATGATGTCCAGGCTGCTGCGGTGCCCGGTGTGAGAGCAGTCGAGCAGCATGCCGATGCGGTTGATCTCCGCTACCAGGGCGCGGCCGAAGGCGGGCAGCGGGATGTCCTGGTCATGGCAGCCGCCCGCCGCCGGATTGTTCCGGTTGTAGGCGAAGTGGATCTGCCGGACGCCGAGATCGTGGTACAGGCCGACCATGGCCAGATCGCCCATCAGCGGCAGCGCGCCCTCCAGGTCGAAGCCGACGGCCAGGCGCCCGGCAGCCTTGGCGGCGCGGATCTCCGCGACGCTGCCGGCCAGCGCATAGTCCTCCGGGTGGCGGCGGATCCAGTCGCGGAAACGGGCGGTGGTGCGGATCACCGTCTCCAGCGGCGTCATGTCCATGCCGATGTTGATTGAGACGTGGTCGATCCCGGCCGCCTTGTGCCGGGCCAGCAGCGACACGTCGGCATCGGGCACCAGCGGCAGGCAGCTGTGCGCATCCCACACCAGGGCGCGGTCATACAAGGTGGGCATGGCGAGTCTCCCGTCGGCCAGACGCTTCAGCCCAGCCCGCGCCGCCGTCGCGGTCAAGCCCGATCGGCGCTGCGGCGGATTGCCGTGGCGCCTTCCGACGGCTATGCAGCCATCCTGCGCCGCGCTGGCCCCGGCCGGTCACGGCCGGCCTGGAATGACAGGGCCGGCCCGGAGGATGAGGAGTTCGATGGTGCGCCGCCTGCCGATCGTCGCCGCCGCTGCGGCCCTGGCGCTGACCGCGCCGCTTGCCCTGGCCCGGGCCGAGGTCGCGGCCGGCCAGGAGGCCGGCGCCGCTGCCCTGTCCGACCGGCTGGCGCTGACCGCCCTGGTGCAGTCGCTGCGCGCCGGGCTCGGCGCCACCGACAGCGCCACCCTGTTCCTGGAGGAGTGGTGCGGCCGCTACGGCCTGGCCGCCGCGGCCAAGATCGTGGCCAGGCGCGTGCCCGGCGAGGTGCCGCTGACCGAGGTGCAGCGTCAGGAGCTGGAGATCACCGATCCGGCCGAGCCCGTGGTCTATCGCCGGGTCCAGCTGGTCTGCGGCGACCAGGTGCTGTCCGAGGCCGACAACTGGTACCTGCCGGCCCGGCTGACGCCGGAGATCAACGCGGTGCTGACCGGGACCGACACGCCCTTCGGCCGTGCCATCCGGCCGCTCGGGCCGTCGCGCCGCACCCTGTCTTCCACCGTGCTGTGGCAGGCGCTGCCGGAGGGGTGGGAGCGGATGCCGTCGGCGCAACTCGCCGGCTGGGCCGCCGCGGCGCCGGCCCCTTCCTACGACCCGGCGGCCTCGCTGTTCGAGAACCGCGCCCTGGTGCTGCGCCAGGACGGCAAGCCGATCTCCGAGGTGCGCGAGACCTACAAGATGCCGCTGATCGCCTTCCGCTTCCGCTGAAACGCAGAAGCCCGGCCGCCCAATCTTCCAAAGGGGCGGCCGGGCTTCGCTTCGATCGGGTCGGCCTTACTTGGCGTCGGCCGCGACCTGCAGCTTGACGATCTTGTCCGGGTTGGCCGGCGGCTCGCCGCGCTTGATCTTGTCGACGAACTCCATGCCCTCGACCACCTGGCCCCAGACCGTGTACTGGCCGTTCAGGAAGCTGCCGTCGGCGAACATGATGAAGAACTGGCTGTCGGCGCTGTTCGGGCTCTGCGCCCGGGCCATGCCGACGGTGCCGCGCTTGAACGGCTGCTGGCTGAACTCGGCGTCGATCTTCTGGCCGGAGCCACCGGTGCCGGTGCCGGTCGGGTCGCCGGTCTGGGCCATGAAGCCCTCGATCACGCGATGGAAGACGATATCGTTGTAGAAGCCCTGCCGCACCAGCTCCTTGATCCGGGCGACATGCTTCGGCGCCAGGTCGGGGCGCAGCTCGATCACCACCCGGCCATAGGTCAGGTCGAGATAGAGCGTGTTTTCGAGGTCGCGGGCCGAAGCCCCCTGGGTGATGGCCATGGCGAGGAGAAGACTCCCGAGAAGTTGCAAGAAACGCGTCATGCGCTGGGCGCTCCGGACGGGTCGCGAGAAGTGGCGAGAAACAAGCACGGGTCGCGTCCCGGCACAACCCGGTGCGGCATGCAGCCTCCTCAGGCCGCGGGCGGCAGTGGCAGCCGGCGGCTGTCCTTGATGGTGTCGAGCACGATGCGCGAGCGGATGGCCGAGACGCCGTCGATCCGCATCAGGCTGTCCATGATGAAGCGAGACAGGTCCTTCAGGTCGGGCGCCACCACCCGCAGCTCGTAGTCGGCGTCGCCGGTCACGGCGCAGCATTCGACGATCTCCGGGTGGCGCTGCACCGCCTCGCGGAAGGCCTCCGCGGTGAAGGCGCCGTGCTTCTCCAGCGTGATCGAGATGTAGGCGGCCACCGACAGGCCGATGCGGTCGGGGTCCAGCAGCGCCGCGTAGCCGCGGATCACCCCGGCCTCCTCCAGCCGCTGCAGCCGCCGGGCGCATTGCGACGGCGACAGCAGGACATGTTCGGCCAGGGCGATGTTGCTCATCCGGGCGTCGTCCTGCAGGGCGGCCAGGATCCGCCAGTCGAAGCCGTCCAGCGCGTCCGTCGCCATGTCCGGGCATCCTCGCCGTGATCGCCGCGCGAATCGCGCATGCCGCGGCCGGACGATACGCCGGACCGCCGCCATCGTCACGGGCGGGGTGGCAAGGCGTCGTTCCCCTTGGGTTCTTCCTCCGGCATGCCTACATCTTGGGAAACGGGGCGCACCGGCTGGCGCCGCCCCTTCCGCTCCCGAGGTCCTGCCATGCCCGGCTACGAAACCCGCTTCCTCCTCGACGCCCCGGCGCCGGGGCCCGCGGCCTCGACCCCAGCCGCCGCCGCCATCGGCGGCGATGCCCTCGACGCCTATTCCCGCACCGTGATCGACGCCGTGCGCGCCGCCGCGCCCTCGGTCGTGCATCTCCGCGTCTCCGGCAAGGGGCCGGATGGCGCGCCGGTGCCGCAGGGCAGCGGCTCCGGCGTCATCTTCACCCCCGACGGCTTCGTCCTGACCAACAGCCATGTGGTGCATGGTGCCGTGTCGATCACCGCCACGCTCAGCGACGGCCGCAGCGTCGTCGCCTGGCCGGTCGGCGAGGACCCGGACACCGACCTCGCGGTGCTGCGCCTGCATGACAGTGTGCCCGGCTGGGCGCCGCTCGGCTCCTCCGCCGCGCTGCAGGTCGGCCAGCTGGTGGTCGCGATCGGCAACCCGCTCGGCTTCGAGGCGACGGTGACGGCCGGCGTGGTCAGCGCCCTCGGCCGGTCGCTGCGCGGCCGGTCCGGCCGGCTGATCGACGGCGTGCTGCAGACCGATGCGGCGCTGAATCCCGGCAACAGCGGCGGCCCGCTGGTCGACGCGCTCGGCCGGGTGGTCGGCATCAACACCGCGATGATCGCCGGCGCCCAGGGCCTGTGCTTCGCCATCGGCAGCGACACCGCCCTGCTGGTGGCGTCGGAGATCATCCGCCACGGCCGGTTGCGCCGCGCCTCGCTCGGCATCGCCGCGCAGACCATCCGGCTGCCGCGGCCGATGCAACTGGCGCTCGGCCTGCCGGCCGCCGGCGGCGTGCGGGTGGCGGAGCTGCTGCCCGGCGGCGCCGGGGCCGCGGCGCTGCGCGTCGGCGACGTGATCCTGGCGATCGACGGCCACCCGGTCGACGGCGTCGACGCCCTGCACCGGCTGCTCGGGGCCGATCGGGTCGGCACGGCCGCCGCCCTGCGCCTGCTGCGCGACGGCCGGGTGCGGGAGGTGTCGGTGACGCCGCGCGAGCGGGCGGGCTGAGGCCGGTGGCTACTCGAACTTCGTCGCCATGCTGGCGCCGTAGCCGATGATGCCGCCGCCGGTCAGCGCCACCGCCGGGATGTCGTGGGCCTCGATGTTCCCGAAGTCCTTCTCCCGGGTGTAGAAGCCGCCGCGCGCATATTGCGCGTCGTAGAACTCGCCCAGCCGCTTGGCATAGGCCAGCTGCTCCGGCCCGTCGCTCGGCTGCTGCGACTGGGCTTGGATGTAGCTGTGCAGCGCGACATTGACCTCGCGCTGCGAGGCGATGGCCGTGCCGGGATACAGCTTCACCCGCTCGGCCATGAAACCGGCGGCCTTGGCCTCGGCCGCGTCGTTCTGCTTGGCCGACACCCGCTTCAGCCCGTCCCAGGCGTCGGTCAGGTCCGGCCAGGCCATCCCGGCCTGGCGGTACAGGCTCTTGGCCTCGCCGGGGTTGCGGGCTTCGGCCGCCTTGGCCTGGGCCAGCAGGGCCTCGCCCTGGCTCTGGTCGAAGCCGGCTTCGCCGGCGGCGGCACCGCTCTGCAGCACCGTCGGCGGCAGCGCCGGCTGATGCGGCTCGGCGGCGCAGGCGGCAAGGGCGAAGAGAATCAGCGGGACGAGGAGGCGCGGATGCATGGCCCATCCTTAGCGCAAAGCGGCGCGCGCCGCCATGGACGCGTCGCGGCGGCGACCGATCAGCCGCCGCGCGGCGGCTTCAGGCCGCAGCCGCGCAGGATCAGGCCGGTGACGTGCCGGCCGGCGACCAGGAAGACGTCGTCATCCATCGCCTCTCGCCCCAGCACGGCCCGGATCTGGGCCTCGAAATCGGCATAGGTCTGGGTCGCGGCCCACAGGGTGAAGACCAGGTGCCGCGGGTCGACCGGCGCCATCCGGCCGGCGGCGATCCAGCCCTCGATCACCCGCGCCTTCTCGTCGATCGTCCGCTTCAGCTTGCCCGACAGGTAGTCGGCGACCTGGGGCGCGCCGTGGATGATCTCGTTGGCGAACACCTTCGACGCCAGCGGCCGGCTGCGCGACCAGCGCATCTTGTCGCGGATATAGGCGGCCAGCGCCTCGGCCGGGTCGCGCTCCGGCACCAGATGGTCGAAGGCGTCGACCCAGAGGTCGAGGATGCGGGCCAGCACGGCGCGGTACAGCGCCTCCTTGGTGCCGAAGTAGTAATGGACGTTGGCCTTGGGCAGGCCGGCGCGCTCGGCGATGCCCTGCATGGTGGCGCCGGAGAAGCCGGCCTCGGCGAACACGCCCTCGGCGGCGTCCAGGATCTGCGCCTCGCGGGCCCGGCGCAGGCGGCTGCCCGCGCCCGGCCGCGGCGTGTCCAGGGCGGTGTCGTCCGGCGAATCCAGCATCTCGGCATCGGTCATGCCGGCATCATCGGCCGGAAGGCCGGCGCCGTCGATAGGTCAGCGTGCCGGTTCCGCGGCCCCCGGCCGGGGCGGCGCGGCCGGTTCGGCCGGTGCGGCCTCGCCCCGGCCGGCCAGCGCGATGCCGGCGACGATGAAGACGCTGCCGATCAGCGCGGCGGCCTGCGGCGCCTGGCCCAGGATCGGCCAGGCCAGCAGCGTCGCCACCACCGGCTGGCCGTAGCCGGCGATGGCGGAGAAACCGGCGTCGAGCGTGCGCAGCGCGCGGGCAACCAGGATCTGCGAGGCGAAGGCGATCAGCGCCTGGGCCGCCAGGTTCAGCCAGCCTGAGGGATCCTGCGGCAGGATCCGGTCCTGCAGCAGCGCCACCGGCAGGGCGCCCAGCGCCGCGCCGACCAGGGTCCAGAAGGTGACGGTGGCGGCGTCCTGCCGCCGGCACAGCGCCGCCGAGATCAGGAAGCAGACGGCGTAGAACAGCGCGGCCAGCAGCGCCATGCCGTTGCCCGGCAGGTCGCCGCCGGCGGTGCCGCGGGCCCCGGCCAGGACGGCGATGCCGAGGAAGGCGACCAGGCCGCCGCCGACCACCCGGCGGTCCGGGCGGCGGCGCAGCCACAGCGCCGGCAGCAGCGCCACCAGCAGCGGATAGATCATCACCAGCAGCGTCGCCTCGAGCACGCTGGTGCGCACGATCGAGGCGTTCCACAGCACCAGGTCGGCGGCCAGCATCACCCCGGCCAGCAGGGCCAGGCCGATGTCGCGCGCCGGCATGCCGGGCGTCCGCCAGGCCAGCGCGGCGGCCGGGACGCAGCTCAGCGTCAGGCGCCAGAAGGCGGTGGCGGCCGGGTCGACCGGGCTGAGGCGGATCAGGATCGGGCCGATCCCCGACAGGCCGACGCCGGCATGGAGCTGGCCGAGGGCGTTCCAGCGCATCGTAACCATCTTTCTGGCGTTTACCGGTAACGATATAGGGCTCGCTGAAACCTGTCAAAGTGGCTATGCTGGTTTCATGTCCTCCGAGCAGCCCTCTCCGCCCGAGCTGCCCCTGGTCGGCGGCTTCGCCTGCCTGGACTTCTGCAACACCCTGTCCGGATGGGGCGGGCCCGGGCCGCGGGAGCGGGCCGGCGACCCCGCCGCTCTGGCCGCCTGGTGCGCGCAGGCCTTCGGGCAGACGCCGCGGATCGACCGCGAGGAATGGTCGCGGCTGATCCGGCTGCGGGAGGCGCTGCACGCGGTGTTCGACGCCATCGCGATCCGGGCCGAGCCGCCGGCGGAAGCGGTCGCCCTGCTGCAGGCCGAGGTGGCGGAGGCCGCGTCCCGCCGCCGCCTGACCGTCGGCGCGGGCGGGGGCGCCTGGCGGGACGAACCGCCCGCCGATGGGACGGCGGTGCGGCATCGCCTGGCCATGGACGCGCTCGACCTGCTGCTCGGGGGCGAGCCGGCGCGGCTGAAGCGCTGCGCCGGTCATGATTGCGCCTGGCTGTTCTACGACCGCAGCAAGAACGCCAGCCGGCGCTGGTGCCAGATGAGCGATTGCGGCACCGCGGACAAGGTGCGCCGCTTCCGCCAGCGGCAGCGATCGGGATCCGGGGCCCGGGGTCGGTAAAGGCGCGCGGCGGCGCCTACTGCATCAGGCGGTCGATCTCGGTCTTGAGCTCGGGGTCGTCCGGCATGCGGCCGGCCGAGGCCAGCACCGCGGCGCGCAGCAGCAGGGCCTGGGCCGCCAGCTCGTCGACGCCGTCCTGCGCCTGGGCCATCACCTGCTCGATCTGGTCCAGCCGCTCGGCCATGCGGTCGGCGGTGGTGCCGTCCAGCGGCTTGGCGCCGGCGGCCTCGATGGCCTCCAGCAGATCGGCGGCGACGATGCGCAGCCCCAGCCAGGCCGTCGCCGCCTCCAGCGACTGCCGCGACCGCCGGCTTTCGCCGCTGCCCAGCCGTCCGATCAGCGGCGCCGCCGCGGTCAGGCTGCGGCGGGCCTCGTCGCGCGCGTCGAGGGCCTGGGCCGCCTGCACCAGCAGCAGGTCGGCATCCAGCATCTGTGTCGATTCGGCGCCGTGCTCGAGCAGCGCCATGCCGACCAGCTCGTAGCGGCCGGCCTGCACCGCCTGCATCTCGCCATTCGCGGCGTGGCCGCGCATCCGGCCGTAGAACTCGGCGAAGGGGTCCGACGCCGCGGCCGCGTCCGGCGCGGGCGGCGTGGTCACCACCGGGGGCTGCGGCCACCGGCGCAACGCTTCGATCAGCCGTGCGGCGACCCGGGCGGAGGGCGCGGCATTCGGATCGGTCGCCGCTTCGGGCTGGGTCGGTGCGATCGGCGCGGCCGGTGCCGGTTCCGCCGTCGGCGGTGCAGGCGGGGTCGGGCCGGCGGCCGGCGGCACCGACGCCGCAGCCGGGGGTGCCTCGGCGGCAGCCGCTGCGGCCGTGCCTGTCTCCGCAGGCTTCGAATCGGCGACCGGCGGCGGTTCCGCCGCGGGCGCCGCATGGGGCGTCGCCGTCGCATCGGGGGCGGGCTGGGCCGCGGGTGCCGTCGCCTCCGCCGAGCCGACTGCACCCGGGCTGGCGGGCTGCGGCGGAGCCGGGGTGGATTGCCCGGAACCGGTCGCGGGCGCCGGTGGGGCGGCGGGGACCGCCTGGTCCGGCGTGGCCGTGGCCTGCTGCACCAGCGGCCGCGGCGGCGCCGTTGCCGGGTCGGCCAGCAGCGCATCGGCCTGGGCCCGGCTCAGCCGGCCGGTCGCGGCGGCGCCGCCGGCGTGCTGGTAAAGGGCGATCGCCCGCCTGGTGCCGTCGCCGAACAGGCCGTCGACCGGGCTGCGATAGTGGCCCAGCGCGGTCAGCCGCTCCTGGACCCGGCGCCGCTGCGCCGGGCTCAGCGTCGGCTCGGCGCCCTCCGGCGCGGGCGGGCCGATCAGGGTGTCGGCCTGGTTCTGCAGGGCCTGCAGGGATTGGCGGTCGGCGCCGGCGCGGTCGCGGATTGCCGTGGCCTCGGCGCAGTCCGGGCCCTGGGTCGCGGCGCGTGCGTCGATGGTGTCGACGCGCTGGCGCTGCTCGGCGATGTCGTCGGCGACGTCCAGGGCGCCGCTGCGGGCGTCCAGCGGGTCGAGACCCTCCAACTCGCGCAGGCGCTTGCCGATGCGGTCGAGGACGGCGGTGGTGTCGGCCTGCACCGACCGGGCGTCGTCGACCAGCGCCGGGCAGGCCTGCGGGCCGCCGGGCAGGGCGCCGGTCGGGGTCGAGGCGATGCGGTCGGCCAGGCGGTTCGCCCGCCGCGCCTCGGCGTCCAGCCGGCGGGCCAGGCTGCCCAGCCTTTCGCTCTGCAGGTCCGGCCGGCCGCACTGGCCGATGATGGTGCGATAGGCCGCCTGGGCCCGGCGCAGCTTCGCCGACAGGCCCTGGGCCTGGGCCGCGACCTGGGTCGCCTGGTCGATCGGGGTGCGGGCGGTGCCGGTGCCGGCGTCGCGCTCGATCCGGTCGATCCGGGCTCGCACCCGCCCCAGGTCGCTCTCCGCCGTGGTCGCCAGCACATGCGCCTCGGCCTCGGTCTGGGCGCAGCTCTGCGACCGGCTCGGCCGGGCCGGCTCCTCGAACTGGCGGCGGATGCTGCTGAAGAAGTCGTCCAGCCCGTCCGCCCGCGCCGGACCGGGCGCGGCGGCGAGGACCAGCGCGACGACAGCGGCCAGGCTAGGGACGATCCGGACGATCCTCATGCGAACTCTTGCTCTTGCGCGTCAGCAGGCGGAAGGCCGCCGCGGCGCCGACCAGCGTCGCGACGACGAGAAATATGATCAGCAGCGGCGCCGCATCTTCAATCCCGAAGATGCGGCTCAGGGTCTCGCCGGCGAACCAGCCGAGGCCGACCCAGACCGGCGCCCAGACGACCGCCGAGGCGACATTGGCGATCTGGAAGGGGATGTGGCGCATCCCCATCATGCCGGCGACCAGCGGGATCACGGCGCGGACCGGGCCGAGGAAGCGGCCGATGAAGACGCTGATGCCGCCCCAGCGGGTGAAGAAGTCGCGGCCGGTGCGCAGCATCTGCGGATGCCGGGTGAACGGCCAGATCCGCTCCACCCGGTGCTCCAGCCACGCCCCGATCCAGTACGAGACGGCGTCGCCCAGGATGGCGCCGGCGATCGCCCAGGGGATGACGTCCCACGGGCTCAGCGTGCCGGACTGGACCAGCGTCCCGGCGGCGACCAGCACGGCGGTGGCCGGCAGCAGCAGGCTCAGCACGGCAAAGGATTCGCCGAAGGCGAAGACCAGGATGATCGGCCCGGCCCAGCCGCCATGGGCGCCGATGAAGGCGATCGTCTGGTCGATGAAGCCCTGCACGCGCCCAATCTCTCCCGAAGCTCGCGGCCGCGCCCCGTATCGGCGGCAAAAGCGGCGATCAGAGGGCGAGGATGCGGTCGGGCGCGTCGGAGAAGACGCCGGCGACGCCCATGTCGAACAGCGCCTTGGCCCGCTCCGCGTCGTTCACCGTGTAGGCCAGCACCGGCCGGCCGGTGGCGCGGTATTCGGCGATCGTCTCCGCCGTCTCCTTCTCGTGGCTGACATTGATGGTGGCGGCGCCGACCGCGTCGGCATTGGCGGCCCAGACCGCCGGCCGCTCCCAGATCAGATAGCCGCGCGGCCAGTCGGGCGCGACCTCGCGGGCCTTCATCAGGCTCTCGATGGCGAAGCTGGAGACCAGCGGTTTCGGCCGGTCGGCGGGCCACAGCCGCTGCGCTGCGGCCAGCGCCACCTCGGCGGTCTCGACCTCGCGGCCCGGGCAGGGCTTGATCTCGATGTTGACCGCCAGGCCCAGCTCCAGCGCCAGGGTCAGCACCTCGTCCAGGGTCGGGACCCGCTCGCCGCGGAACTCGGGCGCGAACTTCCGGCCGGCATCCAGCATCCGCATCGCCGCGAAGTCGGAATTGGCGACGGCGCCGCTGCCGTCGGTGGTGCGGTCCAGCGCATCGTCATGGATCACCACCGGCACCCGGTTGCGGGTCAGCTTGACGTCGAACTCGACCATCTGGACGCCCAGCGCGGCCGCCTTGCGGAACGACGCCAGCGTGTTCTCCGGCGCATGGGCCGCGGCGCCGCGATGGCCGATGACTCGGGGCAGGGTCAGGGTCATGGGACGGTCTCCGGGGGACGTCGGGGGCACTGCGGGAGGCGGTTTTCGGCGTGGTCGGGAACGGTCCGGCTCACTCGCCCGGACGGAAAGGCCGGCAGCTCGTCAGGACAATCTCCCCTCCAGGTGCCATCCTCGCCGAGCCGGCGTCAAGTGCGGGGCGGCCCGGCCGCGACTCCCCTCGGCCCGGCATCCGTGCTAGATGGGCCCCGATTCGAAGATCGGACGAGAACCCATGGGATTCAATTGCGGCATCGTCGGCCTGCCCAATGTCGGCAAGTCGACGCTGTTCAACGCGCTGACCTCCACCCAGGCGGCGGAAGCGGCGAACTATCCATTCTGCACGATCGAGCCGAACACCGGCCGGGTCGGCGTGCCCGACCCGCGGCTGGACAAGCTGGCGGCGATCGCGGGCTCGGCCAAGGTCGTG
This sequence comes from Inquilinus sp. NPDC058860, assembly GCF_042743185.1. NCBI lineage: Bacteria > Pseudomonadati > Pseudomonadota > Alphaproteobacteria > Rhodospirillales > Rhodospirillaceae > Inquilinus > Inquilinus sp. NPDC058860. The sequence continues at coordinate 241,305 of NZ_JBHYMS010000002.1, forward strand.
GCCACCCAGCTGGAGTTCGTCGACATCGCCGGGCTGGTGCGCGGCGCGTCGAAGGGCGAAGGGCTGGGCAACCAGTTCCTGGCCAATATCCGCGAGACCGACGCCGTGCTGCACGTGCTGCGCTGCTTCGAGGGCGAGGTCACTCACGTCGAGGGCTCGGTCGACCCGGTGCGCGACGCCGAGATCGTCGACACCGAGCTGATGCTGGCCGACCTGGAGGGGCTGGAGCGGCGGGTGCAGTCCGCGGCGAAGCGGGCCAAGGGGGGCGACAAGGACGCCAAGGCCGAGATCGAGCTGATGGAGCGGGCGCTGGCGGTGCTGCGCGAGGGCAGGCCGGCCCGCACCGTCGAATTGTCAGCGGACGAGCGCGAGCCGTTCCGGCGCCTGGCGCTCCTGACCTCCAAGCCCGTGCTCTATGTCTGCAACGTCTCCGAGGACGAGGCCGCGACCGGAAACGCCCATTCGGCCCGGGTCGAGGCGATGGCCAAGGCGCAAGGCGCCGAGGCGGTGGTGATCTCGGCCGCGATCGAGGCCGAGCTGGCGCAGCTCTCGGCGGAGGAGAAGCAGGAGTTCCTGGCCTCGATCGGGCTGGAGGAGCCTGGGCTGAACAAGGTGATCCGCGCCGGCTACAAGCTGCTCGGCCTGCTCACCTTCTTCACCGTCGGGCCGAAGGAGGCGCGGGCCTGGACCGTGCGGGCCGGCGCCGCCGCGCCGGAAGCCGCGGCCGAGATCCACAGCGACATCCAGCGCGGCTTCATCAAGGCCGAGACCATCGACTACGACAGCTTCGTCGCGCTGGGCGGCGAGCAGGGCGCCAAGGACGCCGGCAAGATGCGGCAGGAAGGCAAGGAATACGTCGTCCGCGACGGCGACATCTTCCACTTCCGCTTCAACGTCTGAGAGGTGGTCGCGGGTTTCGCGACCACCTCTCGGGCTCATCCCGCGGTGCAGGTGGTCGGGGAGGCGCCGGCGATGCGGCTGTAGGTCGCCTGGCCGCCCTTGTCCCAGAACTCGGCGCCGTAGGGGTTGGTGTAGCGCGCGCCGCTGCCCGAGATCGCGCGCTGCAGCGTGATCGTGTTGCCGCCGTCGGCCAGCACCAGCGCGTCGCCGGTGAAGCCGGCGGACAGGCTGGTGCCGTCGGCGCAGCGGTAGCCGACGGTCCTGCTGGCGACGGCCTCGGTCTTCGCGGTCGGGTTCGGGGTCTCGTCGCCGCAGGCGGCCAGCGCGGCGAGGGCCAGCGCGCAGGGGATCAGGGTCAGGCGGCGGGTCATCACACAGTCTCCATTCTTGGCCCGGCACCGTGCCGGGCATACGATCGCCCCTCAGCAACGCCGCAGCCGGCCATTTGTTTCGCGATCGGTTGCCGGGCCGTCGGGCTTCGTCGGACAATCTTCCCATCACGGCCTTTTCGGCGGCTTCCGGGACCCCACATCTTCAACAAGGACGTGGAGGAGACGCCGATGCGCCGACCGTTCGCAGCGTTGCTCGCCATTCCGCTGATCGCCCTGCCGGCCGCGGCCCAGGACGTGGCGCCGGGGACCAAGTTCGAGATCCGGCCCGACGCCCTGCCGAAGCCCTACGCCACCGACGCGGTGGCCAACAGCTCGGAGACCGTCGCCCGCACCGCCGCGATGCGGCCGCAGGTGCCGGAGGGGATGACCGCGACGCTGTTCGCCACCGGCCTCTCCGGCCCGCGGGAGATGCTGGTGCTGCCGGACCGGTCGATCCTGGTGTCGGAGCCGGGGGCCGGCCGCATCAGCCGGCTGGTCGCGCCCAACCCGCCGGCCCGGGCCCGGGCGATGCCGTTCCTGACCGGGCTGGACGAGCCCTACGGCATGGCGCTGCGCCGCGACGCGCTCTATATCGCCGATCTCGACGGGCTGTGGCGCGTGCCCTACGCTCCCGGCGACGCCAAGGCGCAGGTCAGGCCGCAGCGGATCACGCCGGACGGCGCCTTCGACGGCGGCAGCGGCCATCACAGCCGCAACCTGATCTGGGACCCGGCGTCGGACCGCTTCTTCGTCGCCATCGGCAGCCGCAGCAATATCGCCGAGGAGCCGGCGCCGCGCGCCACCATCCAGGTCTTCGCCGCCGACGGCTCGGGCGGCCGCACCTATGCCTCCGGCCTGCGCAACCCGATCGGGCTGGCGCTGCAGCCGGGCACCGGCCGGCTCTACACCGTGGTCAACGAGCGCGACGGCCTCGGCGACGGGCTGGTGCCGGACTATCTGACGGCGGTGCGGGAGGGCGGCTTCTACGGCTGGCCCTACTCCTATCTCGGGCAGAACCGGCAGCCCGACCTGGCCGACAAGCAGCCGGATCTGGTGAAGACGGCGATCGTGCCGGACCTGCTGTTCGAATCGCATTCGGCGCCGCTCGACCTGGTCTTCTACGATGGCTCGATGTTCCCCGACTGGCGCGGCGACGCGCTGGTGACGCTGCACGGCTCCTGGAACCGCGCCGACCCGATCGGCTACATGGTGGTGCGGGTGCCGTTCCGGGACGGCAGGCCGGTGGGCGGCTACGAGGCGCTGGCGACCGGCTTCCGGGTCAACCGCGGCGACGGCGCCGCCCAGGTCTGGGGCCGCCCGGCCGGGATCGCGGTGCTGCCGGACGGCTCGATCCTGGTCTCCGACGACGAGGGCGGCACGATCTGGCGCATCGCCAGGGCCAGGTGAGTGCCCTACGCCGACGGTCCTTCTTCGAAGATGTCCAGCGGTGCGTCGAAATCGGGTCCGATGTGGATGCCGCCCTTCATCAGGCCGAACCGGATCTTGGCCGGCTTCTTGCTATCCGGCGGCATCAGCCTGGCCAGCGGCGTGCCGGATTGGGTGATGACGAAGCTCTCCCCTCTGCTCGCCCGATCGACGATCTGGGAGAACAGGGTTTTGGCCGCGGAGATATCGATCGGCGTCATGAGATGGATCACCCTAGGGTTTGATCAGATTCGACCCCCGCTCCTTCATGGTCAAGCACTTGCAGCCGGCGCACCGAAGACCAGGCAGATGGTGCTGGCAGGCCGAATCGCTCCAGCGCGCTCTTGCTGTGGTGTCTGGCTCGCACGCAGCTGACCCGAACGTGCCGGGAGGCATTGACAGTGCGTATGGGTTACGGAGTAATGGTTGTGCTTTTGTAGAAAGCACAATTTATATATGAATATGTCAGTCTCCCCACACGCGTCAGGCTCCGCCTAGATGGTCGCTCGCATCGCCACGGTCGCGTTCCAGGGGATCGAGACCGCGCCGGTCGACGTCCAGGTGCAGGTTTCGGGCGGTTTTTCCGGCATCACCCTGGTCGGCCTGCCGGACAAGGCGGTGGCGGAAAGCCGGGAGCGGGTGAAGGCGGCGCTGCACGCCCTCGGCCTGGCCCTGCCGCCCAGGCGCATCACCATCAATCTGGCGCCGGCCGACATGCTGAAGGAGGGCAGCCATTTCGACCTGCCGATCGCGCTCGGCCTGCTCACCGCGCTCGACGTGCTGCCGGTGCAGGAGATCGGGCAGTACATGGCGTTGGGCGAGCTGGCGCTGGACGGGGCGCTGACTCCGGTCGCCGGGGTGCTGCCGGCGGCTCTGGGCGCGGCGGAGCGCGGGCTCGGCCTGATCTGCCCGGCCGCCTCGGGGCCGGAGGCGGCCTGGGCGGCCGATGCCGAGGGCCGGATCGACGTGCTGGCGGCGCCGACGCTGCTGGCCCTGGTCAACCACTTCAAGGGCACCCAGGTGCTGGCCCAGCCGCAGCCGCTGCTGGCCGCGGCGGACGGACCCGGCCTCGACCTGCGCGACGTGAAGGGGCAGGAGACGGCGAAGCGGGCGCTGGAGATCGCCGCCGCCGGAAATCACAACCTCCTCATGATCGGCCCGCCCGGCTCCGGCAAGTCGATGCTGGCGGCACGGCTGCCCGGGCTGCTGCCGCCCTTGGCCCCGGCCGAGGCGCTGGAGGTCTCGATGATCCATTCGGTCGCCGGGCTGCTGGAGGGCGGGCGGCTGATGCGCCGCCGGCCGTTCCGCGACCCGCATCACTCCGCCTCGCTGCCGGCCCTGGTCGGCGGCGGGCTGCGGGTCCGGCCGGGCGAGATCTCGCTGGCCCATCGCGGCGTGCTGTTCCTGGACGAGCTGCCGGAATTCGCCCGCGCCACGCTCGAATCGCTGCGCCAGCCGATGGAGAGCGGCCGGGCGGTGATCGCCCGGGCCAACTCGCATGTCACCTATCCGGCCCGGGTGCTGCTGGCGGCGGCGATGAATCCGTGCCGCTGCGGCCATCTCGGCGACCCGGCACTGGGCTGCGGCCGGGCGCCGCGCTGCGGCCAGGACTACCAGTCGCGCCTGTCCGGCCCGCTGCTCGACCGCATCGACCTGCATGTCGACGTGCCGGCGGTCTCCGCCGCCGACCTGTCGCTGCCGCCGCCGGCCGAAGGCACGGCCGAGGTGGCGGCCCGGGTCGCGGCGGCGCGGGAGATCCAGGCCGCACGCTACGCCGGCGACGGCATCACCACCAATGCCGAGGCCGACGGGTCGGTGCTGGGGCGGGTGGCGGTGCCCGATGCGGCCGGCGCCACCCTCCTGACCCAGGCGGCGGAGCGGCTGCGCCTGTCCGCCCGCGGCTATCACCGGGTGCTGCGCGTGGCCCGCACCCTCGCCGATCTGGCCGGCGCCGAGGCCATCGGCCGTGCCCAGATCGCCGAGGCGCTGTCCTACCGCCGGCTGTCCATCGCCGCATAGGCCAGTAATCGGAACGCCCGCGGCCTGCTGCCCGCAGTCGAATGCAGGAATTGCTCGTAAAATAATAATCAAATCGCGCGAGATCCGTCGCGAGGCAGCATTGCTTCCAGTCGAAGTGGCTTGGCCTTCAGCGGAATTTTTGTGATCCTGGTCGGGATCGTTTCCGATCGAACGATCGCCTTCACCCGGAACCGACGGGAAATCACCAATGCGATCGATTCTTGCGATTTTTGCCGCACTCCTGGCCGGTGCCTGCGTGCCGCAGCAAGGCCCGAAAGGGTTCGTCGTGGTGAAAACCGCCAATGAGCGCACCACTGCGGGGGCGCAGGCCACCGCCGACCGGTATTGCGCCCGGGCCGGCCGCACGGCATTGGCTTCGGACCGGCAGTGGAACTACATCGGTTTCCAATGCGTGATGCCCGCCAACACGCTGCTGGCGCAGACGCCGATCCCGCCGCGATAGGGGTGAAGCAAGGGGCCCGGACAGTAGAGGAGCCGCACTGCGGCGGCTCCTCGTGGTGCTCTCTTGTCCGCAGGCTCACCCGACGATGCCGGGTTGCCATTCCGACGGAGGTCGCCGCAAGGGCGTTGCGGCTGGCCAATACGCGTTACCGGCTATGCCGACCACGTGGGCGTACGATGCGCCCCCGGAACGATCGGATCAAGGGGGTAGTCGTGCGGCGCAGCAAAGGTCAACGAGGCTGCCGCGTCGGGCCGGCGGATCACGCGTCCTGGGTGGTCTGGGCGACCTGGGTCATGAACTTCCCGGCCGCCTTCTCGGCCAGGAGCGGCGCCGCCTCGGCGATGGCGTCCAGCAGCGGGTCGAGCCAGGCCTCGTCGGCCTTGGCGAAATCGCCCAGCACCCAGCCATGCACCCGGTCCTTGTGGCCGGGATGGCCGATGCCGATGCGGACGCGCCAGAACTCCGGCCCGATATGGGCGTCGAGCGAGCGCAGCCCGTTGTGGCCGGCGGTGCCGCCGCCCTTCTTGACCCGGACCTTGCCGGGCGCGAGGTCGAGCTCGTCATGGAACACGACGACGTCGTCGGGCGTGAGCTTGTAGAAGCGCATCGCCTCGCCGACCGACCGGCCGCTCTCGTTCATGTAGGTGGTGGGCTCCAGCGCCAGCACGCGCTCGGGGCCGAGCCGGCCTTCCGCCAGCCGGCCCTGGAACTTCAGCTTCCAGGGCGAAAAGGAATGGCGCTCGACGATGTCGTCGAGCGCCATGAAACCGACATTGTGCCGGTGATACGCGTATTGCGAGCCGGGATTGCCGAGGCCGACGAACAGCAGCATCGCACTCTCCCAGCTCGCCCGGCCCTGATCAGGCCTTCGGCTCCTCGGCCGCGGCCGGGGCCGCCTCGCCAGTGACCGCCGCCGCCGCAGCTTCGGCCGCCTCGGCACGGACCGCCGACGGCGCCGCGACAGTGGCGATCACGAAGTCGCGGTCCTGCACGGCCGGGCGGACGCCCTCCGGCAGCTTGACCGCGCTCATGCGCAGCGAATCGCCGATCTCGGCGCCGGTCAGGTCGACCGAGACGAATTCGGGGATCGACTCGGCACGGCAGATCAGCTCGACATCGTGGCGCACGACGTTCAGCACGCCGCCGCGCTTGATGCCGGGCGAGGCCGCCTCGTTCTCGAAATGCACCGGCACGTCGGCATGGACGGTGGTCTTGTCGCTGACGCGCAGGAAGTCCAGGTGGATGGCGCGGTCGCTCACCGGGTCCAGGGCGATGTCGCGCGCCAGGACGTGGTGCTTCTCGCTGCCGATCTCGATGTCGTAGAGGTGCGTCAGCGCCGCGGGGTCGCGCAGGATCTTCAGCAGCGACTGGGCGTTGACGTTGAACAGCACCGGCGGCTTGTTGTCGCCGTAGATGACGCCCGGGATCATCCCGGCCCGACGCGCTGCCCGTGCTGCCCCCTTACCGGCCCGGTCCCGCGCCTCGGCCGTGATCTTGATGGTTTCGGCCATTGGCTCTCTCCCAAGTGAAGACGCCGGCCTCCAGGGGTGCCGGCGTCGGTACGGCGTGAGTGAATGCTCACGCAAGCGCGGTCGTCTAGCAGAATTGGTCCGCTTTCGCAACGGCCGGGGCCGCAGCCCCGGCCATGCCCGATCCCGAGAGACCGTTCGAGAATGCGTGTGGCGTGAGTCGGCTGGCGGTGGTTTCGAGAACCGGAGCGCAGCGGACGTTGGTCCGTGAGCACCGGAAGCGAAGAAACCGCCGCCAGACGGCCGCGCCACGCGCGTTATCGGACGGTCTCACCAAGCGGGCAGGATCGCGCCCTTGAACCGGGTCTCCAGGAACTGCGCCACCTCCGGCGACTGGTAGGCCTCGACCAGGGTCTTGAGGTCGGCCCGGTCCTTGTCGGCGGCGCGGGCGGCGACGAAGTTGCCGTAGGGGTTGTTGGTCCGGCTTTCGGCGACCAGCGCGTCCTTGCGCGGGTCGAGCCCGGCCTCCAGCGCGTAGTTGGTGTTGATGATCGCGCCGTCCAGGTCCGGCAGGGCGTGCGGCAGCTGCGCCGCGTCGAGCTCGGAGAACTGGAAGCCGTGCGGGTTGTCGGTGACGTCGAGCAGCGACGGGTTCAGGCCCTTGCCCTGCGCCAGCTTGATCAGGCCGTTGGCGGCCAGGAGGTTCAGCGCCCGGCCGCCGTTGCTCGGGTCGTTCGGGATGCCGATCCTGGCGCCGTCGGGCAGCTTGTCGATCTTGTCGAACTTCTTCGAATACAGGCCGATCGGTTCGACGATGGTGAAGCCGATCGGGACGATGTGATAGCCGCGGGCGGCGATCTGCGCGTCCAGATAGGGCTGGTGCTGGAAGGCGTTGGCATCCAGCTCGCCATGCTCCAGCGCTTCGTTCGGAATGGCGTAGTCGGAGAAGGTGATCAGCTCGACCTCGAGGCCTTTCTTGGCCGCCACCTGCTTGGCGACCTCGGCGATCTCCTCCTCGCTGCCGCCCATGACGCCGAGCTTGATGCCGGCGGCAAGGGCGCTGCCGGCGGTGGCGACGCCGAGGGCGAGGCCGAGCGCCAGGCCGATCAGGCCGCGCGTCATCGGGGAAAGGGACATGATGGGCTCCTGCACGTCTTGGGTCGGTATGGATATGGGGCAGCCCTGCGCCGCGGATCAGGCCCGGGCCTGCCCCGGCCGGTGCTGGCGGCGGGCGATCGTGGTCAGCGCGGCATGCGCCGCCCGCCCGGCCGCGCGGGTGGTGCGGAACAGGCGCCCCTCCAGCGGCGTGAAGGCCGCGTCGGAGGCGTAGAAGCGGAAACCGCGCGGCTCGCGCGTGACGATGCCGGCGGTCAGGCCGCCGGCGACGATGATGAAGGCGTCAGCCATGGAAGGGATCCTCTCGGGGGCACGCCCGCTCGAGGGGGCGCGCTGCATCTGGTCGTACGGTCGGGTGCGGCGGGCGGGGCCCGCGGTCAGCAACAGCGACAGGCGCGACACATGCCGGCGGACGGCGCGGCGGAGAGGATCGGCAGAGACAAGATCGAGACCATCGGTCGGCTCCTCAGCAACAACTGCCGGAACCACGAACTCACGTCGTGGCGCTTTAGCGTTTGGTGACGCGGCGCAAGCTGCTTCCGTCAAAATCCCGCGGATCCGAAGATCGGTGCCGACCCTCTAACATACGGCTCGACGTGTCAATAATAAAAAATCTACAAAAATATATCGCCAATGCCGTCATTGCGAGGAGCGCAGCGAAGCAATGACGGCGTGGCTTTCGGCAGGGCTGCTTGCAGAAGCGATCGGGTAGGAGGGCGCCTTACGGCGGCCCTCCTCCCACACCACCGTGCGTACGGTTCCGTACACGGCGGTTCATGAGGCGCGGTTGAGGCGGCG